>NVSH01000070.1:6539-9229 GCA_002401185.1 Gammaproteobacteria bacterium
CWRYWYKATCNAGKMRGNTAANATCTKTTNNAWGCCRTAACGAWAAATGGYATGGGTRTGACCACCACAAAATTCCATTAAACGATAATGATTCGAGGGATCAGATTCTCTTTGAATCGCCTTGGCAAGCGCTTGGGCGAGTGATGGGTCTCTAAATTCACTAATATATTTCATCGTATTAAGAATCCAAACGACGAACTGTAATGAGGAGTGCCTTACTCATCAGCATTAACGGAACCCTCTGCTCTATTGAAATCTGCCAGTTCTTCAAAAGCCTTCAGGGTAAGTAGCGCTTCTTTCTCATCCAATTTATTCAGCGCGAAACCAACATGTATGAGCAAATAGTCACCGATACACACATCCTCCACCAAGGACAGCGACACGTCTTTCAGTATACCGCCCAAACTGACTTTGGCCGTGTCTGCCTCTTTATCAATAGAAATAGCTTTTGCTGGAACGGCTAGGCACATTTCACGCGGCTCCTTTTGAAAGCATGGATTGCTGCTCAGTGACCCAATCACACCACTGGGGCATGCCCTCACCCGTTTTAACGGAAAGACACAGCGCCTTTATCGATGGGTTTACTTGCCGAGCAAAACGCAGGCACTCATCCACATCAAAATCGACATAAGGCAATAAATCTATTTTATTAATAATCAACAAAGATGCTGCGCGAAACATATGCGGGTACTTAAGGGGCTTGTCCTCCCCTTCTGTCACCGAGAGAATGACGACCTTTGCTTGCTCACCAAGATCGAATTCTGCCGGACAAACAAGGTTGCCGACATTCTCAATAAACAACAAGCTTTGCGGCCTAGGCTCCAAATCGTTAATTGCATGGCCTATACCATGCGCTTCAAGATGACAGCCCTTCCCCGTATTAATCTGAATAGCCTTAACACCCGTTGCCCGAATTTTATCCGCATCGTTACTGGTATGCTGGTCACCTTCTATAACGTTAATAGGGAAATGGGGTTTAAGAGCATTGATGGTTTCTACCAGTAGAGAGGTTTTCCCAGAGCCTGGGCTAGACACCAAGTTTAACGAGAGAATTTGATTACTAAGACAAAAAGACCTATTTTTGCTGGCGTAAGCGTCATTTTTATCCAGAATATTCTTTTCAAGCACAACCTTACGATAGGTTTTATTGTGAGGGATAGCCGAGCCTTTATCTGGCCGACTTTCGTGATGATGAACGACCATCGAACTTTCGCAACCACAAGTACCACACATTAAGCCACCTCCAAAGATTCTATCTGCATTTCTTCGCCACCCGTAATGTCAAGATCGAAACTCTCACAACAAGAGCAAGCGTCGTAATAATTTTCGATTTCCAAGCTTGCGCCACATTGTTTACATTTCGCCAAACCTGGATAAACCGTTATAAAAAGTTGGGCGTTTCTCGCGATAGAACCGCTTGTTGCAGGATCGAAGCAAAACCGCAACGCGGCTGGCTCAACACAGCTTAACTGGCCTATACCAATATAGACGGCTGTAACAATATTAAAACCCTCTGTTAAAGCGGCTTCTTCAATCGAAACAACTATATTTTCACAAAGTGACAGCTCATGCATGGAAGGTTCACAAATTTATAATACTTGGAAGAAAGCCTGAAAAGATGCACTATAAGCCCCGCTTCCGCTTCACTATTGTGTCTAATGGGCTAAATCAGAAGGCCTTAAATCGGAATTATTTGCCAAAACAACGGCAAAACTATACCAAGGAAAACACGCAATGCCTATTTATGAAGATAACACCCTAACAATTGGAAACACTCCTTTAGTTCGCCTTAATCGTATTACGGACGGAAATGTATACGCCAAGATCGAAAGCCGCAACCCGGCTACCTCGGTTAAATGTCGTATCGGCGCAAATATGGTTTGGGATGCTGAAAAACGCGGTGTACTTAAACCCGGCATGACTATCGTCGAACCGACTAGCGGCAATACCGGAATTGCCTTGGGTTATGTTGCGGCAGCACGCGGCTACAAATTAAAGCTCACCATGCCCTCCAGCTTTAGCTTAGAACGAAGAAAAGTAATGAAAGCCTTGGGGGCAGAGTTAATTTTGACTGACCCAAAGAAGGGAATCAATGGCGCAATTGCAGCGGCTCAGGAAATTGTAGACAGTGCGCCTGAAAGCCACCTCATGCTTCAGCAGTTCGAGAACCCTGCGAACCCCGAAATCCATGAAAAAACCACCGGCCCTGAGATTTGGCAAGATACGAACGGTCAAGTAGATGTAATTATTGCCGGTGTTGGTACCGGTGGCACCATTACGGGAATATCCCGTTATATTAAAAACACTCAGAACAAAGCCATAACCTCCATCGCTGTCGAACCAACGGACTCCACATCCATTTCCAACACCCTTAAAGGAGAGGCAATTCAACACTCACCGCATAAAATCCAAGGTATCGGTGCTGGTTTTGTACCCAAAAATCTCGATCTTTCTCTGATTGATAAAGTAGAACTAGTCAGCAATGAAGATGCCATCAAGTACGCACACTTACTGATGAAAGAAGAAGGGATTCTGGCTGGAATTTCCAGTGGTGCGGCGGTTGCAGCTGCAGTAAGAGTTGCCAAGCAAGAAGAGTTTAAGGACAAGATGATCGTCGTAATTTTACCTGACTCCGCTGAGCGATACCTGTCTACCGCGCTATTCGAAGACGTATTTACTGAGCAGGAAAA
>NVSH01000071.1 GCA_002401185.1 Gammaproteobacteria bacterium
CGGACGAAAGAATTTCTACAAGAACACAAGTAATTTAAACATTCACACAGGAGACACTGTGGTTGTGGAAAGCAGCCCTGGTCATGACGTGGGCATTGTAACTTTAACCGGAGAACTGGTTAAAATACAGATGACGCGGAAGAAAGTCGGTGAAAAGAACGAAGAACTTCGAAAAATATATAGAAAGGCTTCAGAGGAAGACTTAAGTAAATGGAAGAATGCCAGAGAACGTGAATATGAGAGTATGCATGAGGCTCGAAAGATGGCAATTAACCTAAAACTAGAGATGAAGATCTCGGATGTTGAGTATCAAGCTGATGGATCAAAAGCGACCTTCTTTTACACAGCAAATGGAAGAGTAGATTTTAGACAGCTGATAAAGGACATGGCCGCTAAATTTAGAGTCCGAATTGAAATGCGCCAAATTGGAGCCAGACAGGAAGCTGGAAGACTTGGTGGAATAGGCTCGTGTGGACGAGAATTATGTTGTGCTACATGGCTTACCGATTTTAGATCCGTTTCAACATCTTCTGCTCGATACCAGCAGCTCTCATTAAACCCACAAAAGTTGGCTGGACAATGTGGGAAGTTAAAATGCTGTTTAAACTTTGAGTTAGACATGTATCTAGAAGCCTATAAGGAGTTCCCAAGCTCAAGTGTTAAGCTGAAAACGGAAAAAGGCATAGCCGTTCATCAGAAAACAGACATCTTCAAAAAGTTAATGTGGTATTGGCTTTCAGAAGAAAAAGGAGGAGGAACAATGGTTCAGCTCCACATTGATAGAGTTAGAGAAATTATAGCCCTTAATAAAGGTGGAAAAATCCCTGTGGATCTTAAGAATTTCTTAATTTCAGAACCCGTAGTTCAGGAGCCACGATACGAAAATGTTGTTGGACAAGAYRRCTTAACAAGGTTTGAYGWWCSAWWMMGAAAAAAGAAGAGAAATAAGAAAAAGAAATCTAGAAATCAACATAATATTCAAATTCATGTCGATAGTGCTTGAGAAAACTACGCACTGGCATTGATGCAGCGTCACCTAAAGCACAGATGGTTCTGCCTGCAATTTTACTGGCAACGTCATCTAATTTATCGATGTCATCCATGGTACCTTTGCCTTCAACAATTCTTGTCAACATGCGATACAGCCAGCCCGTGCCTTCGCGACAAGGTGTACATTGCCCACAGGACTCAGAATAATAAAACCGAGAGACACGACGTAATACCTGAACCATGTCTGTGGTTTCATCCATCACGATTACCGCACCAGAACCTAACATTGAGCCTACGCCAGAGATGGAATCATAATCCATATTGGTCTGCATCATGATGTCACCAGGAACGACCGGCACCGATGAGCCACCGGGGATGACGGCTTTTATTTTACGACCATTTTTTACACCACCGGCCATCGCTAGCAAGTCAGCAAAAGATGTACCCATAGGAACTTCGAAATTCCCTGGTCTATTGACATGCCCAGAAATCGAAAACAATTTTACGCCACCCGCATTGGAAATACCCAGGTTCTGGAACCATTCGCCGCCGTTACGCATGATGGCAGGGACCGATGAAAGAGTTTCGGTATTATTGATGGTGGTGGGTTTACCGTACAGACCAAAGTTTGCCGGGAATGGTGGCTTGAAACGAGGCAGCCCTCGCTTCCCCTCCAGTGAATTTAATAATGCGGTTTCCTCACCACAGATATACGCACCGGCACCGAGTATGGCGTGTACATCAATGCAGACATCGCTACCTAAAATATTCTCGCCCAACAGACCCTGATCGTATGCTTCGGCTAAAGCTTGTTTAAAATGTTTTGCAGGCTCGTCCATAAACTCGCCACGCATATAATTATAACCATGCGTCGCGCCCATGGCGTAACAACCGATCGCCATGCCTTCGACTAAGGCATGTGGGTTATAACGTAGAATCTCTCTGTCCTTACAGGTTCCAGGTTCGGATTCATCTGAATTACACACCAGATACTTTTGCACTGGAGCAGTACGCGGCATAAAACTCCATTTCAGACCAGTGGGAAATCCCGCGCCGCCGCGACCTCGTAGCCCCGATTTTTTAATTTCTTCGACCACATCCTCGGGTGGTATTTTTTCTTTAAGGATTTTACGCCATGCTTTATAACCGCCGATTTTCAGGTAATTTTTATACGACCACGACTCACCTTTGAACTGCATTGTGGCGAAACACACCTGTTCGTTTTTTGTATTAACTTCCGGTTTAGTCGCTTTAAGCATTACTTGGTTAGTTGATGACATAAGGCCATTTACTCCAGACTATCTAAAATCTCATCCACTTTTTCAGGGGTAAGATTTTCATAGTAAATGTGATTAACTTGCATCATCGGACCACCGGCACAAGCGGCAAGACATTCTTCTTCTTGCTTAAGATAGATGCGGTCATCGTCGGTACTTTCGCCAATTTTGATGTTTAATTTTTTCTCAACGTGATCAACGATAGTCTGCGACCCCATCAACATACAGGAAATATTGGTACATATCGCAACGTTATTACGCGCTACTGGTTCCAGTTCGTACATCGAGTAAAAACTGGCCACCTCATATACTTCGATTTTTGCCAGCTCCAGATAGTCAGCTACCGCTATCATCAACGCTTTGGTCAAGAACCCCTTATTTTCATGTTGCACCAGATTAAGCGCACCTAACAAGGCAGACTTTTTTTGATCCACTGGAAAATGCGACAACAAATTGTCTATTTCTTCGCGCACGTGAGCAGAAAGCTCCTTCACTTGCTGGTCTACTTTTGTATTTCCCAAGATGCCAGCATCCATTAACGATCAACCTCACCAAATACAATATCTTGTGTACCAAGTATCGCAACTACATCAGCCAACATATGACCTTGCACCATTTCATTCAATGACGAGATATGAACAAACCCAGGCGCACGAATCTTTAAACGATAAGGTTTATTGGCACCATCCGAAATCAGATAACAACCAAACTCACCTTTAGGATGTTCGATTGCTGCATACGCCTCACCTTCGGGCAAGCAGAAACCTTCAGTAAATAGTTTGAAGTGATGGATCAATGATTCCATATCGGCTTTCATGCCTTCTCTTTTAGGTGGCGCAATTTTTTGATTTTCAACAATAACCGGACCCTCGTTCTCACGTAACCAGTTTATACACTGTTTGATAATACGATTTGATTCACGCATCTCCTGAATTCTTACCAGGTAACGGTCGTAACAATCACCGTTAGTACCAATCGGAATATCAAATGTCATACGATCATAAACTTCATAAGGCTGTTTTTTACGCAGATCCCAGGCGATGCCCGAACCACGGATCATCGGCCCGGTAAAACCCAATGCTTTCGCCCGCTCTGGCGAAACAATACCGATATCTACGGTACGCTGTTTCCAGATACGATTATCGGTTAATAATGTTTCATACTCGTCGACATAACCCGGAAAACGATTGGTGAAATCTTGCAGAAAGTCGAGCATTGAACCTTCACGATTCTCATTGAGTTTATTGACTTCACGCTGATTGTGCCATTTGGACTTTTTATACTTAGGCATGCTATCTGGCAGATCACGAGCCACGCCACCAGGACGATAATAGGTTGCATGCAGGCGCGCACCAGAAACAGCTTCATAAACATCCATTAAATCTTCACGCTCACGAAAAGCGTAAAGGAACATGGTCATGGCGCCAACATCGAGTGCATGCGCGCCGAGCCATAATAAATGATTTAAAATACGCGTTACTTCATCAAACATCACGCGGATATACTGCGCACGTTCCGGCACGGATATATTCATCAAATTTTCGATCGCCATGACGTAACCGTGTTCATTACACATCATGGAAACGTAATCGAGCCGGTCCATATAACCGATACTCTGATTATAGGGTTTGGATTCTGCAAGCTTTTCTGTGGCACGATGCAATAGTCCGATGTGCGGATCAGCACGTACGACAACCTCACCATCCATTTCCAGAACCAGACGTAACACGCCATGCGCTGCTGGATGTTGCGGACCAAAATTTAAAGTATAGTTACGAATCTCAGGCATCACTTTTCTCCTGCTCTGCACCATCGACCTCATCAAAACGGCCATCGTCACGTATGACACGTGGCACAAGTACGCGAGGCTCTATGCTAACAGGCTGATAAACCACTCGTTTTTGCTCTTCGTCATATTTCATTTCAACATGACCAATCAATGGGAAATCTTTTCTAAATGGATGCCCAACAAAACCGTAATCGGTAAGAATGCGACGCAAGTCAGGATGGCCTTCATATATAATGCCGAACAAATCAAAGGCTTCACGTTCAAACCAGTTTGCTACTGGCCAAAGATTAATAACCGATGGTACAACCGGCAACACATCGTCTTCACAATAGACACGAACGCGCAGTCGATGATTATGCACAACTGACATGAGGTGATATACCGATGCGAAACGTGGCCGACCTGACACTGTTGATTCTTTATCGTCACCAAAGCGTAATCGTGCACCGGTTGCCGGTTCTACACCACGACTAAATCCGGTCGATGTGGCCGAGCCCGTCGCCCATTCAACACTGCCATATTCTGAATAATCTACACCGCATATATCGATGAGCAATTCAAATTTAAGTTTTTCATCATCACGCAATGCTTCGAAAACAGACAGTACATTTTCAGGCAAAACTTCAATGGTAACTTCACCATACACATCGTTCTGCATTACATCATTAGCCTGTAACTGAGCAGGAAAAATATTTGCCAGTGCCTGAGATAATTCTTGAACATTCATGCAATCGTTCCTATGAGCGGGCAATATCCCGATACTTAACCGACCGCTTATCAGTAGCCGCTACGACAGACTGCCTGGCGATGGTATTGGTCCGACGAATTTTATTTTGTAATTGCAATATACCGTACAACAAAGCCTCTGCTGTAGGCGGGCAACCCGGTACGTAAATATCGACTGGTACGATACGATCACAGCCACGCACCACTGAATAAGAATAGTGATAATAACCGCCGCCGTTAGCACAAGACCCCATAGAAATGACCCATCGAGGCTCTGCCATCTGGTCATAAACTTTTCGTAGTGCTGGCGCCATCTTGTTACATAAGGTACCGGCGACGATCATGACATCCGATTGTCGCGGACTTGGACGGAACAACATACCAAAACGATCCAGGTCATAACGTGCGGCACCTGCGTGCATCATTTCGACAGCACAACAAGCCAGACCAAACGTCATTGGCCACATCGACCCCGTACGCGCCCAGCTAATTAACTTATCAGCTGAGGTAGTAACAAAGCCTTTATCTAAAATACCTTCTACTCCCATTCAAGGGCTCCTTTTTTCCACTCATAGATAAAACCGATGACTAATATACCGAGAAAAAGACCCATGGCTAATATCCCAAACAGACCAATTTTATCGAGCACGATCGCCCAGGGAAACAGAAAGGCTATTTCAAGGTCAAAGATGATAAAGAGGATAGCGACCAAATAATAGCGCACATCAAACTTGATACGCGCATCTTCAAAAGCTTCAAAGCCGCATTCAAAAGGTGCGTTTTTAGCTTTATTTGGTTTCGACGGCGCCAGTAAAAAACCACCCATGAACATGGCGCCAGCACCGACCAGCATACTGATAATAAGAAATATTAATATTGGCAAATAGTTTTCGAGCATATCTTAAGTACTCTTGAAACAGTAACCACTGAGCTTACAGTACTCAGGTCACAAAATCGGCGTTTTCACGCTTATTTTTTACGTCGTTTTCACAACGTTTTTTATTTGGTGCCGATGGCCGGAGTCGAACCGGCACAGCTTCCGCCACTACCCCCTCAAGATAGCGTGTCTACCAATTTCACCACATCGGCAATAATTACAAACCTGCGTAACTACTCACCTGACGGCGCTAGTAGATCCACCTGTGGAATGTCCGCAGGTGGCACATCACCAAGTAGAAGCGCGTCTGTCGCTGCAGCCGCTGGCACATCATCAACGGGCACACTGAATTCCATTGCAGGCGCATTCAACGCATCCAGCACACTATCAACCTGCACATCACGATTCGCCGCAAGGTAGGCAAGCACTAAACTATTCACAAAGAAACCAACCGCAAAGATTGCCGTGGTTTTACTTAAAAAATTTGATGAGCCTGTAGCACCAAACACACTGCCAGCACCTCCACCGCCACCACCAAAGGCGGCGCCCGCTGATGCTCCAGCACCTTTTTGCAACAACACCAGAGTAATTATCCCCAGCGACAAAAACACATGCAATACAAGAAGAACGATATCCACTTACTCTCTCACAAAATTAATTCAATTATTAGGAAGGCGATAACTAACTATTCAGCAGCCTGACAAATTGCCAGAAAATCTTCGGCTTTCAACGATGCTCCACCGATTAAGCCACCATCAATATCTTTCTGACCGATCAACTCTTTTGCATTGCCAGGATTCATGCTGCCACCATACAAAATTCGCAGACCATCAGCCACATCTGCATTTAAAGCAGCAATTTTTCCACGGATAAATGCATGCACTTCCTGCGCCTGCTCCGGGGTAGCCACTTTACCGGTACCGATTGCCCATATAGGCTCATAAGCTATTACACCATCGGCGAGTGCTTCGACACCCTCCAAAGCAATAACCGCGTCAATTTGACGAGAACAAACATCGTTCGTTATTCCCGATTCACGTTCTTCCAGGCTTTCACCAATACAAAAAATAGGTTTTATGCCATTACGACGAGCGGCGGCAAAACGTTTAGCAACTAAATCATCACTTTCACCGTATAACGCACGACGCTCTGAGTGACCGATGATGGCGTATTCACAACCGACATCTTTGAGCATGTTCGCAGAAATTTCACCGGTAAATGCACCACTGTCTTCATCACAGATGTTTTGCGAACCAACTTTTATTGATGTGCCGTCAGCTGCACCTGATACTCGAGGAAGGTATACCGCAGGAGGACATACGACAACTTCAGCTTTGCTTATAGCAGCCAAGCCATCTTTGATACCAGCCATCAATTCTTTGATCGAATCACTGGAACCGTTCATCTTCCAATTGCCTGCAACCATCACTTGACGCATCACATTCTCCGACTATGATTTAAAGGCTGTGAGGATACCTGTCGGCACTGAATAAATCAATGATAATACAAGCAATTTAGTAACGAAAACCGATGAAAACCATATCACCCATACGTTTTATTATTTTATCAAAGACTTAAGAGCACCTCTATTAATTGCTTATGCCCTCTGGCTTTACCCCCGGCTCAGAATCAAGGCGCACTTTTGAAGCCATGCTCATTGCATATCAAGAAAGTGCAACGCTGAGTCTGAGTCTGGGCTAAAGCCCCGTAGGGCACGACCTGAAGCATGCATCTGCCGCGTTGTGAACCTAGAGAATGGAATAACCATTCTACTGCGGCTCACGCCTTGCCCAAATAGACATATAGGCATGCTTTAGGTCACGCAGAGGACATAAGCAATTAATAGAGGTGCCCTTAAGCAAATCTTTCTAACTGACTTAACGCCTGTTTATATACCTTACGTTTAAAAGCTACAATTTCATCAAGCGGTGTCCAGTAATCAACCCAACGCCACGAATCAAATTCAGGTTTATCGCTACATTGCAGATCAAAGTCATCTTCACAACCTGTTAACCGCAGATAAAACCAAATCTGTTTCTGGCCAATACATAACGGTTTAGATCGTCGACGCAGTAGATGGTTGGGAATCCGGTAATGCAACCAGTCATCGGTTTTACCAATGAGCGCAACATGCTCAGGTAATAATCCCGTCTCTTCCTGTAACTCACGATACATAGCATCAACGGGCGTTTCGTTATTATCAATGCCACCTTGAGGAAATTGCCAGGATTTCTGACCCGCTCGCCGAGCCCAAAAAACCTTACCGTCAGCATTGCTCAGCACAATGCCAACATTCGATCTAAACCCATTAGAATCAATCACTTGAAGAACCATCTGGGCATGCCTATAATTTATTTAGTATCGACATACCACGAAAATTTTAATTACATTGATAATAACAGACCATCAAAATAATAAAAGTTTAATAAAAATAATTATTAATGCTTAAAAAAAACGGTATGACACTAAATGTTTCTATAATAAAATTACAGACTATAAAATTTTTCACTTTTTCAGCGTAATTAATCATGGCACTAGCTCTTTTCGACCTCGACAATACCCTGCTTTCAAATGACAGTGATTTTCTCTGGGGCTGCTTTCTGGTCGACAAAGGCCTGGTTGATAAAACCACATATGATGAAGCGAACCAGCGCTTTTATACAGAATACAAACAGGGCACACTGGACATCTTTGAATTTCTTGCCTTTTCATTGCAACCTTTAACGCAGTTTTCAAGAGACGAACTCAAAACGTTACATAATGAATTTATGGAAAAACACATCAACGGTGCAATGACAACCAAAGGTATCGCACAAATTCAATATCATCGCGACAAGGGTGACACCATCGTTATCATCACGGCAACCAATAGCTTTGTGACAGGCCCGATAGCAAAAGCATTTAACGTCGACAAACTGATTGCGACGGAGCCGGAAATTATCGAAGACAAGTACACTGGTCAGGTTACAGGCACACCCTGCTTCCAAGGTGGGAAAATAACACGCCTAAACCAATGGCTGGAAAGCACTACGCACAGCCTTAAAAACAGTACTTTTTACAGTGATTCACATAATGACCTTGCCTTACTCGAACAGGTAACCACACCCGTTGCCGTAGATCCTGATGACGAACTAAAAGCGATCGCATTGGAAAGAAACTGGACAATCTGTAGCTTTAGATAACCCCCTTTTTATTTTCTTAACAGGTTGATATTCATCCGCAGTTATTTTCATAGCATCGCCATAACCAGGGTCATTTGCACCGCAAAGCCAACCAGAAAACTCACGATTCTTAACAAGGGTACCGCAAAGGTAAATAGCAGAAAATGCGCTAGTCTTGCGAAAAAATAAATTTGCACGGCTAACGCGGTACTTGTTGTACCGGCATTTAGCATCGTTAACAAGAYAACCAACGGTGCAAATAAGACAAGATTTTCCACCGCATTAACATGCGCAGCCATCATACGATTAGCCCAGGCTGCCTTTGCTTTCGTATGWCCAAAGGGGTCCATAAATGCAGGCACCACACCTAACTCTATTATTCGATTAAAAA
>NVSH01000072.1 GCA_002401185.1 Gammaproteobacteria bacterium
GCGTTTAATCAGTGAAGAAAAACGTAACAAAACCATCAGCCTGTTGTACAGCGCACCGGTCAGCATCAGTGAAATCATCATCGGAAAATATCTAGGTTTATTGTTTTTTCTTGTCATGCTTTTGCTAATGATAATGCTGATGCCACTTTCTTTGTTGATGGGAACAGAGCTTGATATGGCGAAAGTTTTTTCTGGTGCTTTAGGTTTGTTTCTCACACTGGCAGCTTTCAGTTCAGCAGGCCTTTATCTGTCGTCGTTAACGGATAACCCAATGATTGCTGCGGTAAGTACCTTCGGTCTTTTACTTTTATTATGGATGCTAAATGTCAACAGTGGTTCAGCAACGGATAACAGCAATGTGCTGGCATACTTGTCTTTGCATTCGCACTTCACCACCTTATTACGTGGCATCGTTAATACACGAGATATCGCATACTTTCTGTTATTTATCGCCGGCTTCATCACTCTTGCAATAAGACAATTAGAAACACAGCGCTTACAGTCATAATGAAACTATCCGCTCAAACACGTTTTCAACTGACTCTGCAAAAATTTATATTTTTGTTTTTGTTTATGGCTAGTCTAGGTATGCTTGCGTGGATAAGTCATCATTACAGTTATCAGTTCGATCTAACAGCCAACCAGCGACATTCTTTATCGCCTAACAGTGTCGACTTACTCCAGGTACTGGATAAGCGCATCACTATAAATGCCTACACCACTGACGACGTTACTAAAAAAGCCGTCGATGAAATCATCCGTCGTTACCATCAAATAAAATCTGATTTTGATGTGCGTTATTTAAACCCGGATATCGACATCGAACAGGCACAGATAGACGGCATTGTCATGAATAAGCCTTTTGCTTTTGTCATTTATTACAACGGTCGCATGGAACATATCGATTCACTAAGTGAGCAGGTGATAAGCAATGCGCTTTTACGTCTCAACCGACGAGACAATCAACAGGTCACTTTTATAACTGGCCATGGCGAACGTGAATTAACCGGCACCGACAACCGGTCGTATTCAAAATTTGAACACCAGCTCTCGGCAAAAGGTTTTAATCTACAAACCATCAACTTACTGGAAAACAAAATACCCGAACGAACAAAACTCCTGGTCATCGCCGCACCCGGCCATGCTTACCTTGAAGGTGAACTGAAAAAAATAAATCATTATATCGCACACGGTGGCAATCTATTATGGTTGACTGATCCGGGTACAGATGGTCTGTACGGTTTAAAAAAACTTGCCTCCTCACTCGGTTTGCAGTTACAGGCAGGTGTCATCGTCGACAATAATACTGACCTAAGAAATACGTTAAACATACAACATCCAGCCATTATCCCGGTCACTGAATATTTTCCACACATCATAACCAACACGCTCCGCTACAATACGTTGTTTCCACTAGCGCGCGGCATAAGCCCATTAACCGATAAAAACACAGTGAACGACTGGAAGGCAGAAGCCTTGTTTAGCTCTTTTGGTAAAAGCTGGTCAGAAACCGATGGCATTAGCGAAGATATGGTCTTCAATGCAAGTTCAGGGGATATTGCCGGCCCTATCACCATCGCCGTCGCCTTACACCGCAACCGTGCTGCAACCGATTCTGCGTCTTCATCGCTACCAACATCACAACGCGTAGTGGTCATCGGTGACAGCGATTTTCTTTCCAATACCTACCTGGGCGCGAGTGCCAACCTAAACCTGGGTTTAAATATTTTTAACTGGCTGATCGGCGATGATGATTTTATTTCTGTTGATGTCAGGCCTTCTCCGGACACGCGACTTGATTTAAACGATACGCAACTCATGATTATCGGTTTTGGGTTTTTTTTCGTTTTACCCATCCTGTTATTTATCAGCGGTTTCAGCATCTGGTATCGACGTAAAAACAACTAATTTCAATTATTCATTTTATCCTTACGTTATGACTAAAAAAAATATTCTTAACCTTGCTCTGTTACTCATCGTCACCCTTCTTATTAGCATCATTAATTTTAGTGAGAACGAAAATTATGAACTGGAACGATTATCAACGATAGATATAACGTCCATAAAAACCATAACCATCCAACATAACGGCAACACCACAATCATCAATAAACCAGCTAACGCAGGCTGGGTCATACAACAACCCGTCAACATTGATGTGAATAAATTTCGTATTAATTCGATACTAAAAATCATTAACGCACCTGTTCACAGCCGTTACTCACTACAAGATATTGATCTGGCATCGATAGGTCTCGAGAAGACAACTACCTCTATTTCACTGAACGAACATGTTATCGATTTTGGCATCATTAACCCGATAACAAATCTACGCTACGTTAAATTCGAAAATAGAATCTACACTATCGAGGACGTCTATTACCCACTGTTAAACTCACATTTCGGCACGTTAGTGTCCCTTAAATTATTGCCTACTAACAGTAGCATCAGCAAACTCATTCTCATTAATCAGACCATAGCCAGAGATGATAACAATTTATGGCAAAGTAACATCACTATCACTGCTGACAATATTGTGAAAACCCTTGATCACTGGCAGACAATGCAGGCCTTTGGCGTACATGCCTACCTGGAACGAAAACAACTCGGTGAAGTTTTTATATACACTGACAATAAACAAAAACCGATTAGTTATGTTATTACCGATAGAAACCCGTGGCTCATCCTTGCCCGGCCCGAGATTGATCTTGAGTATCATCTGGACATCGAAGCTTATGATCTATTGATTACGCCTCGGTAACATTTTATCCAGCTTTTACCAAACTTCCCTCGCGTAATAACTTTTGAGAAAACGTATTTATCGGTATAATACAAACACTGCAACAACACACAGGACACTGCAATGGCATCAAATAAAGGTTTTGGCTGGAACGGCTTTCTACTTCGTTTTGTATTCGCCATCATTGTTGTGTTCGCAACCTATAACGCTGAAGGCGTTTCGTATTATCACTGGATATCGGAATCACTTCCTGAGTTCAGCGTAATAAAAGCATTCCTCGGTGTGATATTACTCATTGCATGGATTATTCTTATCCGTGCAACTTTAGGTTCACTTGGTGCAATAGGCATTTTACTCGCCGCGGCCTTTTTCGGTCTTGCCATATGGTTGATTATCGATGTGATAGGTTTGTCCACCGATAATTTTCGCATGATAAGTTACATCATCGAGATTATGCTGGCCAGCGTTTTAAGCATCGGCGTTTCATGGTCGCATGTACGTCGTCGCATCAGTGGGCAGGTGGATACCGACGAACTCGATAGAAACGGCTAATAACAGATGTAACTATCGTCAACCGAGCACTATGCCAGAATTACCTGAAGTTGAAACCAGTCGTCGCGGCATCGAGCCGCACCTGCTCAACCAAAAAATAATAAACATCACTATTCGCCAACACAAATTACGTTGGCCTATTCCCAACAACTTACCGCAACTTGCTACCGGAAAGACGATACGTGCAGTCTCTCGCCGCGCCAAATATATTTTTATTGAGCTCGACAATGGCACCATCATTATTCATTTGGGTATGTCTGGTAGCTTACGAATATGCACCCATAAAATACCCGCTGAAAAACATGACCATATTGATATACAGGTTTCTAACAACAAAATATTACGCTTACGTGACCCACGTAAATTCGGATGCGTGTTATGGGCAAAAGATACGGTCAGCGAGCATAGATTAATCAAACTTTTAGGTCCCGAACCACTAGGCGATACATTCACTGCACAATATCTATACGACAACGCAAAAAAAAGAACATGTTCTATCAAAGCCTTTATCATGAACAGTCATATCGTCGTTGGTGTTGGTAACATCTACGCAAGCGAGGCGTTATTTAGAGCAGGCATAAACCCAAAACGTAAAGCGGGAAATATTTCACTCACTCGAATATATAAACTTGTCGATGCCATTAAAAAAACATTAACTGCCGCTATCAATGAAGGCGGCACCACGTTGCGTGATTTCACTGGTGCAGAGGGCAACCCTGGATACTTTTCCCAAAAACTACTGGTATACGGCAGAAAAGATGAAAGCTGTACACGATGCAAACAACCCATTAAACAATTCACACAGCAGGCTCGTTCAACTTTTTACTGCAGCAAATGCCAAAAATAGTTTTTTAATTCACCGTACCGAAGAGCAGAGATACATATGACAACGATAGGTACACCTTTATCCAGCAGCGCAACAAAAGTTTTATTCTGTGGCGGTGGCGAACTCGGCAAAGAAGTTGTTATCGAGTTACAACGATACGGTGTCGAAGTCATCGTCGTTGATCGATATGAGAACGCACCGGCAATGCAGGTTGCACATCGCTCTCATGTTATTTCTATGCTTGACGGTAAGGCTTTACGAGAAATCATCGAATCGGAAAATCCCGATTATATCGTTCCCGAAATCGAAGCCATAGCTACCGATACATTGGTAGAACTCGAAGCAGAAGGCTTTACCGTTATACCTAGCGCACGGGCGGCAAAACTCACCATGAACCGTGAAGGGATACGCCGCCTCGCTGCCGAGCAACTCGGCATCACCACATCGCCGTACCAATTTGCCAGCACACGTGAAGAGTTTGATGTCGCCATTGGCAAAGTAGGCATGCCTTGTGTCATTAAACCGATAATGAGCTCATCCGGAAAAGGTCAGAGTACAGTACAAACAAAAGCTGATATTGATACCGCCTGGAATTACGCACAACAAGGTGGTCGAACGGGTGCAGGTAAAGTTATTGTCGAAGGTTTTGTTGATTTTGATTATGAAATAACACAATTAACAGTACGCCATATTGATGGAACACTTTTTTGTGAACCCATCGGCCATGTACAGGTGGAAGGTGATTACCGACAATCATGGCAGCCCCAGCCCATGTCAGAAGCCGCTATAAAAAAATCACGCGACATCGCGTTGGCAATAACAGAAGCACTCGGCGGTCGCGGCATATTTGGTGTGGAGTTATTTATTAAGGATGATGAGGTTATATTTAGCGAAGTGTCACCTCGGCCACACGACACGGGTATGGTCACGATGATCTCTCAGGATTTATCGCAATTTGAATTACATGCACGCGCCATTCTTGGTTTACCCATACCGAACATCCATTTTCACGGCCCAAGTGCCAGTAGCGTTATCCTGGTCAATGGCGATTCAAACCATGTTACTTTTAGTAATATACATGCGGCTATGCAAGCACCTGATACAAAAATTCGTCTATTCGGCAAGCCGGAAGTCAAAGGGCAGCGCCGTATGGGTGTGGCACTCGCACGAGCAGATAATATTGATACAGCTAAACAAAAAGCGATTAACGCAGCCGATTTAATCACAATAAAGTTATGAACAAACCAACTTTAAACAGAGAATAAATTAACACATGAAAATCTTTATAAAATTAATGATCATAGGCATGTTGCTTCTAGGCACTCGCAGCTATTCAACAGAGATTACGCCCTTACTAGGTTTTCGTGCCGGCGGTGAACTTGTAGATAAAAATACCAATAAAAAACATACTGTGAACGAATCTGAATCATACGGTTTTATTGTTAGCTTTCCTTATGAATATAAAAAGACAATCGAAATATACTACAGCCATCAGTCATCGAAATTAACTTCAGTCAATGTCGACTTGCCTTCAACAACAGGCATTGAAGACATACCATTAACCATCGATTATTTACACATCGGTGGAACAGCACCCATAGCCGATTACGACAAACTTAAAACATTCATTAGTGGCGGACTCGGCTTTACTTACTTAAGCCCAGACTTATCAGGTTTGCAATCCGATTTACGCGCTTCATTTAGTATTGGCCTTGGCTTAAAATGGCCAATAACACAAAACCTTGCATTACGATTAGAGTCCCGAGCATTAGCAACACTGTTTAACAGTAACTCGGCTTTATTTTGTAATGGTGGCTGCTCATTAACGGTCAATGGTAGTTTGTTTATTCAGGCTGAAGTATTTGCTGGATTAGCCTTCAGTTTTTAATCGTTATTAACATGATAATTTGAGAGTCACCTGTCAATCGATTCACACATAAAAAAAGCACTCTTTACGAGTGCTTTTTTTATGTGTGAATAACGGTTACTTTTAATAGGTATATACCAACGTTGTTGCTATTTCAGTATCCGTTTCATCCACACCCGCGGGTGTTTCAGACTTGTTTCTTATCGTGTAGGTAAATTTCAAMGCCAATGTACTGTTAATRTTWGCCTGYACRCCKGTRAYAGAYTCYGTCGASGTWATYTCYTCACCTATATCAAAACTTAAATCTTGCGTGAATTTAGAATTAGCCGTCATCTGCCACCAATATTTACCGGCAAGTCTTAACAGTGCTTCATCATCAGATGCGCCGTCATCAACTTTAAAGAACCTTACGCCCGGACCTATTTCTAAATCAAGCTCCATGTCTTTCTGCTTAATTACTTTTCGTCCATAACCAACAGATACCGTATCTTCATATTCGAAACCACTAAAACGGTCTTTTTGTAATTTAACTAAGCCAAAAACATAATCATGTTCGTTAAATTTATAATCAGACTTTCCTGACAACTCATAACGCTCTGCAGATACAACATTATTACCGGCTGCGTCTGCGGACTCCGTACTATAACCTTCAGCATGCCCCGTATGACGCCATTTATCGACCTCGTACTTAACATCTGCCTTTATCGCAGCCGTCTGGGTTTCTGTGTTACCCGTGGTACGGATAAACCCTAATTCAATCGCGCTTGTCCATGGTGATTTTTCGGCAGTTTCTTCTTCAGCCAATACAATACCTGACGACAACAATGCGCTCGCAAGTAATATAACATTGCGGTTATTCTTCATTACTTCTTCCTGTTTTTAATTGACATACAAAATCCCCCTACGCGATAAATAGATTATTTATCGCGTAGGGGGATTAACTTTATTATTGGAACAAAACGATTTACGCAGCTTTATCCTGATGGATATCCATCTGAGGATATGGAATAGAAATACCTTCCGCATCAAATGTAAGTTTTATCTTTTCATGAACATCAGCGTAAATACTCCAGTAGTCTGAAGTTTTACACCATGGACGAACATTAAAATTAACACTACTATCAGCAAGTTCACATACCGCTACTGTAGGCGCTGGGTCTGCCAGGATACGGTCATCTTCACTAAGAATTCGGCTAATTATTTTCTTGGCTTTTAACAGGTCATCGTCGTAACCGATACCAAACACCATATCAATTCGACGCGTATCACGTCTGGAATTATTAGTAATAGTGCCACCATATACCGCACCGTTTGGAATAATTATTTCACGGTTATCGGGAGTACGCATGGTTATACTAAAGATGCCTATCTGCTCAACAACACCTGATATACCACCAGCTTCAATAAAATCACCATCACGAAATGGGCGGAATATTATCAGCATGACACCTGAAGCCAGGTTCTGCAGTGTTCCCTGCAATGCTAAACCTATCGCTAAACCAGCAGCACCAATTAAGGCTATCATTGATGTTGTATTGACACCTAGTTGATCTAACGCTGCGATAACAACAAATAATAATAATATGGTATTTATTATTGAGCCGATAAAATTAACAAGAATTTTGTCTACATTCGCTCTTAACATCAAGTTCTTGGCAAACTTGACTAATACCTTTACAATGAACTTACCAACAAAAAATATCGCTAAGGCCATCACTATGTTTATTGCCCATGGCACGATGTAAACTTCTACTAACTGTTGAATATCGATATCATCTAACATTTTTTTCTCCCTTTGATTGATAGTTAAAAAGCTTCTATAAAAATAGAACGCTCTTTATAAGTCTGATTTTAATTCTTATTTGTAACTTATTGTAATTCCCAGTATATCTTTACCCAACAAAATGCTAACTAATTTTTTATCAGGCGAAGCGCATAATAACACAGAAATAATAATTTCAACTTTATCGCATCAGGATAAAACTCGAATTAACGTTAGGTCTTTTCCGTCATTTACTGAAAATAGGTAGATTTTACTGATTTATAGCAACTTGTACTACAATTAACAAAAGCAACATAACTGTTTGTACATTTATGATTCACGACATCCCAAGCATTTCTGAAAGACGACAATCGCCTCGCTATAGCCTAAAGCTCGCGATAGAACTGGTTTTGCCTGATAACAGCATACTGAACGTCACCACACGAAACATTTCTGGCTCGGGTTTACAAATTGTATGTGACCGTTGGGCAACCGAAGCGATTGAACCTCGTGGAATTCAAAACCACGCACTTAGCGATTTAAGGTTAAAAGTCATAACTGACTTATCCGTGGCAGGCGAGACAAAGAAACTCTATGCAAACTGCCGCATTATGTCAGCACAAAGAATGTCTCAAGACGAATTTATTTTAAACTTAGCCTTCATCGATTTTGACAACGGCACCGAAAAAAATCTAGATGCGTTTTTCAACCAGCATGTTCAAAAAAAAACGCTACTTAGTGCTGTGGTTTAATACGGTAGATATTACTTATCCTATTTATCGGTTTCTAAACCAGACTCGACTAACCACAACAGCTACGGAAGTTGCGTATCTCCCATCAAGAAACGATCAATCTCACGCGCAGCACCACGTCCTTCATTAATACCCCAAACAACTAATGACTGGCCACGACGACAATCACCGGCAGCAAATACACCATCTACATTTGTCGTGTAATTGTCATGTTCTGCCTGATAATTCGACCGCGCATCGTAATCGATATTAACCACATCACTAACGTAATGCTCAGGCCCTAAGAACCCCATTGAAAGCAATACCAAGTCAGCTTCCCAAACTTTTTCAGTACCTGCAACTTCTTCCATATTCCATCGACCATCGACTTTCGTCCACTGTACCTCAACGATTTTCACACCAGCAACATTACCGTTACCGTCATCGACGAACTCTTTGGTAAGAATTTGATACTCACGCGGGTCGCGACCAAAACGTTCAGTGCTTTCTTCATGACCATAATCAACACGATGAATAAGTGGCCATAAAGGCCAGGGGTTATCTTCAGCACGCTCTTCTGGTGACTGTGGTAATAATTCAAAATTAACCATTGATTTACAGCCATGACGCAAAGATGTACCAATGCAATCGGTACCGGTATCACCACCACCAATAACGATCACATTTTTATCTTTTGCAGATATGTAATTACCG
>NVSH01000073.1 GCA_002401185.1 Gammaproteobacteria bacterium
TGATGTTTTTCTCCGCTTACACATTAATAAAGTTAACTTTAAATAATTTTTCTTTTTGACGCATAACACGTGATTTTTTTATGATAGTAAAATCAGCATGTTACGTTATTTACTTTTTGTTATAGGTTGTATTGATTCGTGGCATGACTTTTGCAAATTATTTTATTTAAGAGTGTCGTTTATTAAAGGTTAAGTTGTTACAACCGATATAAAACATAGATAAAAAAATACAAGTTGATAATTATGATAATAAAAATGACGAGTTTTATTATTTTTAAAAAACGAATATATGAATAAGCCAAATTATAATGAGTTTTACATAAATATTATTGCTGATAAACATGTATATAAGGTGATTGTTGTTAGTTCAGGGGTATTACTATTTTGTTCTTATGCCTTGTTTAGCTATTCGCTTTAATTTGATATATAAATTATGTGATTTTAATAAATCGATAATGGAGAAATAAATGAGTTATTCCGCTGAGGAGATTATTGAAAATGTCTCTCAACAAGAGCATGCTACAAATATTAACACATTAGTAAATAAGGATGGTTTGTGTTCAGTAATACCTGTTTTTATTGGTGTCATTTCAGCATCTGCGCTTTTCTATAAGGCAGATATTTATTCAATTATAATTGGCGCTTTTCTATTATTTGTAGGTATATATTCTGGTCTGTATTTAAAAAAATTAACTAATACCAGAATCATAAACAATAATAACAATGTATACGAATATGAGTGCAGTAAAAAGAAACTTGTTGATTATGTAGAGTCACTGGAAAATCTCTGTATAAGTATGTTGCCTATAATGTCCAGGCAGATTGAAAGTTCTAATTTACAAACTGAACAGAGTATCAGTGAACTTTCACAAAGCTTCTCCGGATTGGCCGTAAGACTAGACGACGTTATAACTGCATCTCAAAGTCGCAATGAATCAATTGGTGATGGTCAAGGACTTAATACGTTATTCATCGATAGTCAAAAGTCATTACAAACTGTTATAGATGCACTTGAAGCATCAATGGAGCAAGAAAACAGATTTCTTCAAGATGTAATAAACCTTGAGGCTCAGGCTGAAGAATTAAATGGTATGGCCGGTGCTGTCAGTCAAATAGCAGATCAAATTAACTTATTAGCATTAAATGCAGCAATAGAAGCTGCTAGAGCGGGTGAACACGGACGTGGTTTTGCTGTGGTAGCAGATGAGGTGAGAAAATTAGCATTTATGTCTGCAGAAACAGGGCAACAGATGATTGAAAAAGTTGGCAATATTTCAGATTCTGTAAGTTCAACATTACAACATACAGAGGAGTCTATCGAACATAATCGATTAGCTGTAGATAAGGGTAAGAACACAATAGAAACCGTGTTCGCTCGTCTACAAGGTACTATTGAAACCTTACAGGATGACAGTATATTTCTCCGTTCATCTAGCGAAGATATTAAAAACGAGATTTCAAATGTTTTAGTTAGTTTTCAGTTCCAGGATAGAGTTTCACAAATTCTTAATAGTGTAATAACTGATATGTCTGATATGGATACAAAAATACGTTTCAGTCAAGAATCACGCTTAAGAAACGGTGATGCTTTGCCGATTGATTACGAAGAACATGTTCAAACAATGSAGACGAAGTATACAACAGCAGAACAACATCATAATCACAGTAGCGCTGATGCCCATGCTAGTTCAAATAATAATGAATCRGATCTAATACTATTTTAACAGGTGAAATGTATGTCAAAAACAATCRTGGTAGTCGATGACTCTTCTTCTATACGACAAGTAGTAAGTATTACCTTAAAGAGTGCAGGTTATGAGGTTATTGARGCTTGTGAYGGTAARGATGCACTWGCAAAACTTACAGGKCARAAAGTMCATCTTATTGTTAGTGATGTGAAYATGCCAAATATGGATGGYATYTCAYTAGTYARAGARGTTAARCAGCWTCMACARTATAAGTTTACACCRATAATGATGTTAACYACWGAGTCKGGTGCARSTAAAAAAGARGAAGGYAARMAAGCTGGWGCCAGRGCWTGGYTRGTWAAGCCATTTCAACCTCCCGCATTATTGTCTGCAGTTGCTAAATTGACATAATAATAAATTTAATTTTCATAAATGTTAAAAATAAACTGGATTGAATAATGGGTATACAAATTGAATGTGTTAATGAGAAGACGATTTTTAATATATCTGGTGAATTAACGATTTATACTGTTCAAGAGTATAAGRATKYCWTCNSYWRWTAAAWTTWCNTTWWRTMRMAWMAWSRAWGNTNATTTWTNTGAYANYGWTSWWMTTGNTATNAGKGNKTCTTNCMATTATTATCAATGTTATTTAAAGAATCAGACAGTAATGGCATAGAGATAAACATTACGTCATTAAACGACGTCTCGCATGATGCTATAAAAATTAGTCAATTATTCCCTGCTTTCAATTCTAACTATATAAAGCGATAACAATATAATGAGCATTGAAGACACATTCCGTGAAGAGGCAGATGAATTATTAATTGATCTTGAAGCGACTATGCTTGAATTAGAAGATCATCCTGATGATGCAGATTGTATAGATCGTGCTTTTCGCGCCATGCATACCATAAAAGGTTCAGGCGCAATGTTTGGTTTCAATAAACTCGCAGCTTTTACACATCATCTGGAAAATGCATTTGATATGGTGCGCTCAGGTGAACTTGAAATAACAAAAGAACTGATAAGTATTAGTCTCAATTCAGGTGACCACATACGAGACTTATTGGAATTCAAAGAATCAAATAATGAGCTTGATGATAAGTCGGCACAATTACTCGATCGTCTTAGTTTGTTAGTTAAAGACACAAGCGACGTGTTTGCTGGCAGTGATATAGACACAACACCATCGCAGCACAAAGAACAGTCTACAGACGTGACATGTACATATCGAGTACGTATGTGTCCAGATAAAGACTCTTTTGCAAATGGAATGGACCCATTGCCAATACTACGAGAATTAAATTCTCTTGGTTCTTGTCATGTTACAGCAAATACTCATAATCTACCTGAACTTAGCAAACTAGATGCAGAGAAATGTTACCTGTCATGGGATGTGATATTGACTACTAATCTACAAAAAAACGCTATTGAAGATGTTTTTATATTTGTTGATGATGATTGGAATGTAAATATTGAAATAATCGATGAAGGAGGACACTGGTCAGATACTCCAGAAGAAAAACACTTGGGTGAGATACTTATTGAAAAAGGTGATGCGACGTCTGATCAGGTTGAGCAGGCTTATTTACAACAGAAAAAGATTGGCGAGATATTAACAGAATCAGAAAATATTGCACCGGAAAAAGTAAAAGCTGCATTGGAAGAACAGAAAATTGTAAAAAAAGAGCATAAACAACGTAAAGAAAATGAAATTGTTAATGTAAAAGTTCCCGCAGAAAAACTGGACATTTTGATGGATCTTGTTGGCGAATTAGTAATAGCTCAAGCAAGACTTAATCAGTCAGTTGTACTTCTTAATGATCCTGCATTAACAAACATTGCAGAGGATATGGAGCACTTATCTTCTGAGTTACGTGATAATACATTGGGTTTACGTATGTTACCTATTGGTACAATTTTTGGACGTTTTCGTCGATTGGTGCGTGATCTATCGAATGACCTGGGAAAGAAAATTCGGTTAGTAACAGAGGGAGCAGAGACAGAACTTGATAAAACAGTTATCGATCGTTTAGGTGATCCTTTAGTGCATCTAATACGTAATTGTATCGATCATGGTATAGAACTACCAGAGAAACGTATAGCTAATGGCAAACTAGAAGAGGGTACCGTTCTCATATCTGCAGTGCATCGTGAGTCACAAGTTGTCATTTCAATTAAAGACGATGGCGCTGGTTTAAATGCTCAAGCGATACATGAAAAAGCTATCGAACGTGGTGTATTAACAGAAGCATCTACACCGACAAATCAGGAATTATACAACTTAATTTTTGATGCTGGTTTTTCTACCGCGAAGGTTGTTTCTAACGTTTCTGGTCGTGGTGTTGGTATGGATGTGGTTAAACAATCAATCGAATCATTACGAGGTAAAGTGAGTGTGGATAGTACACCAGGTAAGGGAAGCACCGTGACCATAGTGCTGCCTTTAACACTCGCTATCATAGAAGGTCTTCTAGTTAAGGTTGAACATGAACATTATGTTATTCCTTTATCTCAGATAGAAGAATGTGTAGAGATGACTGCTGAAGAAGTAGAAAATTCAAATGGTAATCAATTGATTGAAGTAAGGGGAGAGTTAGTACCTTATATACGCTTGCGTGAATATTTTAATAACAATGACAATAAACCTGATATTGAACAAATTATCATCGTACGTACAGGTGAGTCACGGTTTGGTTTTACAGTCGACCAGGTAGTTGGCCAACACCAGACTGTTATAAAAGGTTTAGGGAAAATGTATGATGGTATAAACGGGTTAGCTGGTGCAACCATTTTAGGTGATGGTGCAGTCGCCTTAATATTAGATACGAGTGCATTAATACAAGCTGTATCAACATCAAATAAATCACTGCACTAAAAAATACCAGCAACAACTTAACAACTATCAATTCAACAGATCACAAACATGAGATAACTAAAATGAACAATACAACAAAAGAAAATATAAATATTTCATTATGGCAACGTTTGTTTGGTTCCATTCAGTCTAAATCAGAAACAGAGAAAGCGCTGCTAGTTGCGGCAGAAAACAATGGCATGATGGAAGCCATCAGCAAAGCCCAGGCGGTGATCGAATTCAATATGGATGGCAGCATCATCACGGCTAATGACAACTTTCTTGACACGCTGGGCTATACGCTCGATGAAGTGGTAGGGCAACATCACAGCATGTTTTTGGAACCGAGTTCTAAAGAAAGTACTGAGTACCGTCAGTTCTGGGAAAAACTCAATCGCGGTGAATTTGAATCTGCGGAATACAAACGCATCGGTAAAGGTGGTAAAGAAGTCTGGATACAGGCTTCCTACAACCCCATTCTGGATGTCAATGGCGCGCCTTTCAAAGTGGTCAAGTTTGCTACTGACGTGACCGCAGCTAAACTGGAGGCGGCAGAAAACAATAACATTAAAACTGCACTAGATGTGGCCAAAGCCAATGTAATGATGGTAAATGTTACTAACAATATTACTTATATGAATGCTGCTGTTAAACAAATGTTTACTTCAGTTGAATTAGAAATAAAAAAAGCTATCCCCGAATTTGATGCTGGCGCATTAATAGGCGAGGAGATAAATTTCATGTTTAAAAATTCATCAATTAAGCCAGGCTTTATAAATAATCTTACAGAAACCTATAACACGACTTTTATGATTGGTGCATTAACCATGGAAATTATAGCTACGCCAGTATTTTCTGAAAATTGTGAGCGTATAGGTACAGTTATTGAGTGGATAAATCGTACAGAAGTGATAAAAGTACAAAAAGAGATTGAAGATATCGTTGAAGCTGCAGTTAATGGAGATTTTAGCCAGGTCATAAACGAGGAAGGTAAGCATGGTTTCTTCCTTACTCTTGCCGAAGGTGTTAATAAAATATTATCGACTACAGGTGGCAGTATCAATGAAGTTGTAACCGTTCTACGTGGTTTGGCGACAGGCGATTTAACCAAGAAGGTAGAAAAAGAATATAACGGTGTGTTTGCGCAGTTAAAAGATGATGTAAACAGTACGGTTGATAGATTATCTGAAACGATAGGTAAGGTATATATTGCTGCTGATTCCAGTGCTAATACTTCGACCGAGGTGCATAGTACCGCGCAACAATTAGGAGATGGTTCGTCACAGCAGGCAGCGTCGTTAGAGGAAATATCATCAGCAATGGAACAAATGTCGGCGAACATTAAACAAAGCGCAGACAATGCCAGTCAAACTGAACAAATAGCACAAAAAGCCGCGCAGGATGCAGATGTTAGTGGTCAAACGGTGTTAGAAGCAGTTGGTGCAATGAAATCGATTGCAGAGAAAATTTCTATCATTGAAGAGATAGCCAGACAAACTAACTTGCTGGCTTTAAATGCAGCAATTGAAGCAGCTCGAGCTGGAGAGCATGGTAAAGGTTTTGCTGTGGTGGCATCTGAAGTGCGAAAACTAGCTGAACGATCACAAGCCGCTGCCGGTGAAATTGGCGAATTGTCCAGTAAGACCGTCACCCTTGCAGAAGCGGCAGGTGAAAAGTTAACTCAGTTAGTTCCAGATATACAAAAAACGGCTGAATTAGTTCAAGAAATAAGCGTTGCATCCAGAGAACAAGATGTTGGTTCTGATGAAATTAATCGTGGATTACAACAACTTGATACTGTTGTACAACAATCTGCTGCTTCAGCGGAAGAGCTAGCAAGTTCTGCACAAAAATTATCTGCCTTAGTAGAAGAACAACGTGAAGCAATTGGTTTTTTCACATTAGATGAAAGTGTAATGCAACAAACTATTGCAACACATGATCGACGTAATGAGCAATCACCGGGGGCATCTCTACGTGGCGAGGGTGACTTTACTGAACAAAGCCACCTGAATAAACAGGTTAGTAATAATGGTTTTGAGCTTGATATGAGTGATAACTCTGATCAGTTCGTTAAATACTAGTAGGGTAATTAGTTATGAATACAGAATTACAAGAAAGTTTTACTGAAACAGCTGTTATTCAATATCTTACGTTTAGACTCGATGGTGAAGCCTTTGCCACAGAAATAAGTAAGGTAAGAGAAGTACTCGAATATACCAAAATAACACGTGTGCCAAGAACACCCTGTTTTATGCGTGGCGTTATTAACCTACGTGGTAGTGTTGTACCTGTTATCGATTTACGTATGCATTTTGGTTTTCCACCAGGTAGGCGTACGATTGATACCTGTATTATTATTTTGGAAGTAACTATCGATGAAAAATTAACGGTTCTGGGTGCGTTAGCAGATTCTGTGCAGGAAGTAATCGATTTTGAAGCTGAGCAGTTGAGTGACGCACCTGCTTTGGGTACACGAATTAATAATCAATTCATTAGCGCCATGGGTAAGATCGATGAAAAATTTGTGATGATACTTAATCTTGATGAGGTGTTTAAGATTGATCTTGATTCTATATCGGGTGTTACTTATGATTATCAGGAAAGTTATGCTGAAGAGCAAGGAGATGAAGATCATAATAAAGGGCAAGTAATCGATATAGTTAAAAATAATATGACAACTGAAATAACAGCAGCATCGCCCAGTAATGTCGTAAATCAATCGACGGGTATAGATCTTGATTCAGCCATACAAAAACACGCACAATGGAAGGTGAAATTACATTCTGCGATAACAAGGCAAGAAAAATTGGTTGTTGACGAAATCAGTCGTGATGATTGTTGTATATTTGGAAAATGGTTGTACGGTGAAGCGAAATCAAAATATTCACATCTAAATAATTATATTGATTGTCGAGACAAGCATAAATTATTTCATCTAGAAGCAGGAAGAGTCGCGCAATTCATAAATGATGAAAAATACGATGAAGCAGAAACTATGCTAGGTGCTAGTTCTTCCTATGCACAAGCATCAAGTGGTGTTGCGACAGCAATTATATCTTTAAGGAAAGAAATCGAATAATAAAAACTCAATTGATTATGAGTTGGTTATTTTGTAATTCAGGACAGTATCAGGATGAATGCTAAAATCGATATATTTTATAATGAACTAAAAGAAGCTGTAGAAAGCGACAGTTTAACATTACCATCACTACCAGAAGTTGCATTAAGAATACGTGATGCTGTTGAGGATGAGAGTTCCACAACAGAGCAGATTGCGAATGCTCTAAGTAAGGACGGGGCGCTTTCAGCAAGAATGATAAAAGTTGTTAATAGTCCCTTATATCGATCAAGAACCCCAATCGAAGATTTACATTCTGCAGTTACACGTCTAGGGCTGACATTAGTTCGAGATTTGGTAATGAATCTTGCAATGAAACAAATGTTTCAGGCAACATCTGATGTCCTCGATAAAAAGTTCAGAAAAGCCTGGTCTACGTCGGTCGATGTGGCTGCTATCTGTCAGATGATGTCGGTGACTATGGATGATATCAGTAAGGAAAGAGCGTTGCTTGCAGGTTTGATACACAACATTGGATCATTACCAATATTGATGATGGCTGTAAATGACGATGATCTATTTAATGATGCAACGGCCTTGCATTCAATAATAATTCAATTACAGGGGCCCGTTGGTGAACTTATTTTAAAAAATTGGCATTTTTCAGATAACCTAGTCGAAGTAGTTAAACATTGCCATAATTTTGATTACACAGATAATGATGATGCAAATTTGGTTGATCTTGTCCAGGTTGCCTTGTTACAAGGTGGTTTTGTTAGTGAAGATTACGTGCCAGATGATTGGTCACTTATACCTGCTTTTTCGAAAATGGGTATGGATTCGGAAGTTAATGTGGTTCATATCGAAGGAAATAGAGAGTGTATTGAAGATGCCAAAGCGTCTTTGAACTTTTAAACACTAATATTAAATGACATTGTCAAACATTAACTAAAAGTAAATATTTTTTTGAGTTTAACTATGCGGACAAGCTTGTCGCATGTATATATTGGTAACATATTAATCTATATGCTAATTATGTGATTTTCGACGAACGGTAGGCATATCGTTAAAGCATTTAAAATGGTAGTCGATACCTTGAGGTATGATACTTAAGGCTTATCGACAACCAATAACGATAAACAATATTCGAATATCTAACTGTAATAGATTATTAAAAATATTCGATTGTTTTGACTTTCTTCGATTTATTCTAATCACGTTATTTGCTTTTTCTGTAGCTGGTTGTGGAAGTGAATCAGACCATGTTAGTTCAGACTATGATCTAGGTAATGCTGCTAAAGTTAATGCTGGATTTACCGATTTAAAAATTGCACAACTGGTTTATTTTGATAACCGAATACCAGAAGGTTTTTATCATGAGCAATATTCGAACGATGCTTATTATGTGACCAGCCATATAAAAAACACTGACCTTTTAGCTATTGTTGATAGAGTAGGTGTATCC
>NVSH01000074.1 GCA_002401185.1 Gammaproteobacteria bacterium
CATGCTTGAATTTAAGTAGAAATGTGACTGTGCCATKATCATGAATCCGGCAACCAGWACCAGTGAKGTTACSAGTAGWGCSAGYCCTACATTATTAAATGCRTAACGTACGGCATCTTCAGCATTCAAACCTTTTTCACGACGKGCACGTAGATACTTGCTTAAGAAATGCACAGTATCATCGACGACGATACCCAGCGTCATACCCGTAACGATAGATAGACCGAGACCGACCTGACCAACAGTAAGGCCCCATATACCAAAGGCAGCCAGYGCAGGTGCAAGGTTTGGTATTAAACTGATAGCGCCGTATTTTATTGARCCGAGGAAAAAGATAAGTACGGCGGATATTAAAATAAGGGCAATAGTTGTGCCTGTAAGCATGCTGGTTATATTACGTGTTCCCAGGTGAGCAAACATGACAGTCGGTCCGCTGCTGTAGGGTTTGATTTCAGGTGTGTTGTCTTGTAACCATTGTTTCGCAGCATTATCAAAAGCGATAACTTGACTGGAGGTTAGCGTTTTGAGTGTGACGGTGATTTTTGTTGCTGATTTATCGATATCAATCTGATTGTTCAGGTCGAGACCGTAGGGTAGAGACATCTCATACAATAGTAAGTATTGTGCGGCAAGATTTCTTTCTTCAGGCAAACGYTGCCATGCGGGGTCATCACCGTGCATGTTTTTATTGAGTCGTTTGAAAGTGTCTGTGATAGTTTGAACATGGATAACCTCMGGTAAGGTACGTAARTGTTGTGAAAATTTTGCAACATTTGCCAGATAGTCAGGGTYGCTGATACCRCCAGATTCTTCTGTSCCTAGTGCATAGTCTATGTAATAGACGCCAGTCAGGTTTTYCGMTGCRTAATCGGAGTCACGTCTGAATTCGATYGATTCATCAAAATATTCTATGAAGTTATCGTTTAATTCATTAGTAGGAACAARTGCRGCGAGAAYGAGAATAATTACAGYATTGCCAATGAGYARTGMTTTTTGATTGGCGATRACAAATTCGCCGAATTTCGCCATGATGTTTCGGCCAGCGACTTCACGCTTGCCTCTGGCGGGCAAGATAGCTATAACCGCAGGAAGAAATGTGACAGAAAGTATAAAYGCTGCAAAAACACCCATGGCCGCTATATTACCAAGGTCATGGAATGGCGGCGAATCACTGAAGTTCAGGCTTAAAAAGCCAAGAATAGTGGTTATAGAGGTGACTAAAATGGGTCTAAAGTTGATGCGCATACTCTCTACGATGGCATCCTCTTTACTTTTCCCGATAGCGAGTTCATGTCGCATACTCACCAATAAATGCACCGCGTCTGCAATCGCCATGGTTAATATCATAATAGGTGCAGACATAACCGGTGGTGATAACAAAATGCCAGACCAACCAGCTAACCCAATCGCGGTCATGATGGAAAGTATAACCATGACAAAGGTTGCGATAGTGCCACTAATACCACGTAATAAAAGGAAGAGGGTAAGGGCAATAAAACCCAGCGCTAAAGGGTAAAGGTTGGCGACATCATCTTTGCTGGCCTCAGGAAACGCATTATTCATCATCGCCATGCCGACCAGACGAATTTCGACCTCAGGATACTTTTTCAGCATACGTTCTTTAATATCGCGAGCGAATGCTACGGCTATTGGTACTTCATCAAGTGCCTTGCCTGGCAGTTGTATAGTGACATTAACACCGGCATATTTACTGTCTGGAGAAATCAGGCGGTGAACTAACATCGGTTCATTGATGGCGATTGATTGTATGGTCAACAAATCGTTGTCTGATAGCGAAGAAGGATCAAGAACCAGATCATCGACGATAAGGTCGTCGTCTTCTGCAATGGTATGTTGGTGATTAGTTATAGAGTCGACACGTGTGGAGAAGGGTATTTGCCAACCTTCTTCGGTGATATCCTGAATAACAGTAAGGGTTTTTCTGCTGAATATTTTTTCAGATTTAGGTGTAATAACAAATAAGATGTTGTCATTTTTGTTAAAAGTTTTTTGCATTTTTTCAAATGCCAGTAACTGAGGGTTGTCTTCACCAAAGAACATGCGGTAGTCGTTACTAAAACCTAAAAATTGCCCACCATAAGCGGCGGCTATCACTAACGCAATGCACGTGAGCGTCACCAGGTATTTCCAGCGTATTATCCATCGCGTATATGATTCAATCATAATATTCGTCCTAAATTTTATTTTTGTTTACATTAATAAATGTGCGATATGGCAGTTGTTGCTTGCATTAAACTTTTAATTTATTTACTTCATCCTGAAATAAGGCAGTGGAAATTTTATCGAATAGCTTGTTGGTATTAATCGATGCGCTCAGGGGGCGCCATTGCAGACCATCAAGATAACAATTGGTGTTTTTCCATAACATATTTACGACCGGGTTAAAGCCTAATGCGTTAAGAGGAATATCCGATTGATTTAGTAGTAACGCACCATAGTGCATTGACCATAAGCCAAAGACGATGCTGCTAATATCTTTTGTATATTTTTTGTCTAGATCACCGCAATCAATAGCCTGTTGAACGATGCTTTGTGTTAGTTGCGTTATCGTGTGTTCCAGCGATTGCATTTCGGCAAGTTTTTCGTCACTAAGTTTTTCTCGAATGGCATTGTTTTTTACAGTTTGAATATTTTGAGAGTCCATCGGGTGCAACTGATGATAAAGTGAATAACCTATGCTGATAGCACAATATCGCTCGCGTGTTGGCCCGGGGTATTGGCATGCTCGCTCGAATATCTCGATTAGGTTGGAGATACAGCGACAACAAAGTGAGCATACGAGGTCTTCTTTACTGGAAAAATGATTGTATATTGTACCTTTCGAATACTCGACTTTTTTGGCGATTCGATCCATAGTCAGGTAGTTGTAGCCGTGTTGATGCAGCATTGCCTGCGCGGTATCGAGAATGAGTTGCTCTCGCTCGAACAATTCGCGTTGTTTACGCGATGGCATTGTTGCAGGTAGGCTAGCTGTTGTTGACATCCCGTAATAATATGACGATTCGTCAAAAAACACCAACTTATTTTATGGTATGGCGACTGTTAGGTAGGACTATTGATGATTTCGATGGCGCCTGATTCAATGAGTAATCTGGTAACTTCTCTAGCAAGAAGTTGATAACCATCGGCGTTAGGGTGAACACGGTCAGATTTTAGTGCTGCTTTACTGAGGATATGGCCGATGATGTCACTCAGATAAGGTAATTGGTTTTCAGCAGCGAGTGCGTCGTATATGGGTGCTGTGTTTAATAATATGCCCAATTTTGGTACACCAATTAATATTACCTGAATATTGTTTTGTTTGGCTAATGTAATCATTTGTTGAATGTTCGCACGAGTTTTGTCTGGTTTAATCTTTCTTAAAATATCGTTACCACCATGACAAATAATGATCAGTTCGGGTTGGTATTGTTTGATTAACATGGGTAGGCGCAAAACACCTTCTGCGCTAATTTCACCAGGTTTTCCTGCATTGATGACTTTACGCTGAATGTGTCTTTCTAGAACGGCAGGGTAGGTTTTATCACGACTGGTTCCTGTGCCATAAGTTAAACTATCACCGAAAGCAAGTACGGTGCTGTTATCGGTTAAAGGTTGCAGTTGTACCTTATCGCTACAAGCGAACAAAAAGACTAGCAGGAACCCGATAATTAAGCGTTTAAAGATATGTTTTAGCATCCGGTTACTCCAGTTATTTTTTAATTAAACATTTTATTAGGGTAACGTTTAACAAACAATCAGTGAAGTAGTTTTTTATGGCTAACGATCATTTGGATAATAATGCACAATTGCAAATACTTGATAAAGAGTATGCTTTTTCACGTGTGTACCCGTCATTAAATATTACGGCAAAAATAAAACAACGGACAGAAGATTTTGTTGTGGAAGAACATATTGCAGTGACCTTTAGTGGTGAAGGAGAGCACTGCTGGGTTTATATAAAAAAGACGGGCTGTAATACCGATTGGCTGGCGCAGCAGATTGCCAAATATTGTGGTATAAAAAAAATGGCAGTGGCCTATGCTGGATTAAAAGATCGTCATGCCGTTACATCGCAATGGTTCAGTGTTCAGCTACCTGGCAAGCCAATGCCAGACTGGTCGAAGTTTGAATCTTCCTTCGCGGTTTATGTTTCTGCTAACAGTGCTTCTGTTGAAATAGATGGTGGTGAAAGCATACAGGTATTAAAGAGTTTTCGACATAATAAAAAACTGCAACGTGGTGCATTAAAAAGTAACCATTTTAAAATAATACTACGTGATATAAGCGATACGGATGATAAAATCTTTGAGCAATTAAAAATACGCTGTGATGTTATTTCAAAAGAAGGTGTTCCGAATTATTTCGGCACACAAAGGTTTGGTCGCAACGGTAATAATTTAGATCAGGCATTGAAATTATTTAGCAAATCCAGGTTTAAAGTTGCAAGACAAAAACGTAGCATGTATCTGTCGGCCGCTCGTTCATGGATGTTTAATTATATGGTGTCAGAACGGGTCGATGGTAACGTCTGGAACAGGCGAATACCTGGAGATGTGTTCATGTTAGATGGTAAGTCTGCCTGCTTTAGAGATGATGCCAGAGAAGTGGGTCAACTCGTACAACGACTTGCGTCAAATGCAATACACCCGACAGCAATACTCTGGGGTGAGGGTGATACCATGGTTGAATCACAGTCTGCGAAATTGCAGTCTCGGATAATCAACCAGTTTCCAGCCTACCGTGATGGTTTGGTCGCCGCCCGATTACAGGCTATGCAACGTGCCTGTCGTGTTGTGCCAGCTGCGCTCACATGTTGCCGTCAAGCGGATAATTTTATCGTGTCGTTTTCGTTACCGGCGGGCAGTTATGCAACCATGGTACTCGCTGAAATATTTTCTGATTTACGCTGATGATTATTTTTTGAAACATGCTAACATTAGCGTTAACCAACGAAAAAGTATTATAAAAAACAATAAAATACAGGTTTAAGTTATGAATCCAAATTACCTTGATTTTGAACAACCTATCGCAGAGCTGGTAGCAAAGATTGRAGAGCTGCGTTATGTAGGTGATGACGCCGAAATTAATATTGGTGATGAGATTAGCAAACTTGAAGAAAAATCACGTTCATTAACAAAAAATATATTTAATAAACTGGATGCATGGCAGACGTCAAAACTGGCACGTCACCCGATGCGACCATATACACTGGATTACATCGATCGTATATTTACTGATTTTCAACAATTACATGGTGACCGTGCCTATTCTGATGACGCAGCTTTGGTTGGTGGATTAGCCAGACTTGATGGACTGCCAGTTATGGTGATAGGTCACCAGAAAGGTCGTGATACAAAAGAAAACATTCGTCGTAATTTTGGTATGCCACGGCCAGAAGGTTATCGTAAAGCTTTGCGATTGATGAAATTGGCTGAACGTTTTCGACTTCCAGTGATCACTTTTATCGATACGCCTGGCGCATACCCTGGTATCGGTGCGGAAGAACGAAATCAATCCGAAGCTATTGCGCGTAATTTATTCGAGATGGCTGATTTGCAAACGCCTATCATCTGCACTGTTATTGGCGAAGGTGGTTCAGGTGGTGCGCTGGCCATTGGTGTCGGTGATCGAGTAATGATGCTTGAATACAGTACATATTCGGTAATTTCTCCCGAAGGTTGTGCCTCTATTTTATGGAAAAGTGCCGACAAAGCATCCGTTGCGGCTGAAGCTATGGGCATCACTTCTAGCAAATTAAAAGACGCTGGATTGATTGATAAAATTATTAGCGAACCCCTAGGTAGTGCGCACCGTGATGTTGATGAGACAGCTCGCAATATTAAGCAGGCATTGATTGAAAGCCTCGAGAAATTTGGAAAAATGGGCCTGGAAGAATTGCTCGAAAAGCGTTATAAGCGTTTGACTTCGTATGGCCATTTTCTGGAAGAATCATAAAATTAACTATCTGATGTTTTGTTAATGCTATTAGCGCATATAACCCTCGGTATCTAACGATTATCTAGATAACTCAACAAACCTGAATTCTCTATTATGTCTTTCATTAAACGGTTCCAACAATTATTGGAATCGTTTCCTACATCCGCAGAAAAAGCCTGTTATGTCGTAGCGTATAGCGGCGGGGTTGATTCGCATGTGTTATTACATTGTTGTCAAAAACTGAATTTGTGTGTTCGTGCAGTTCATGTCCATCATGGTTTACAAGATGTTGCCGATGATTGGGTGGTTCATTGTCAGCAAGCGTGTGATGCTTTGGGTGTTCGTCTTGACGTTCTTTATGTCGATGCAAAAAAACAGAAAAGGCAAAGTCCAGAAGAAACTGCACGTATTACCCGTTATCAAGCTTTGCAAAATAATTTGATGCCAGGTGATTGCCTGCTTACTGCGCAACACGTAAACGATCAGGCGGAAACACTGTTAATACAACTGTTTAGAACAGCAAGTACGGCTGGGTTGTCCGCAATGCCGGTAGTCAAATTTATTGGTAAAAATACTCATCTTCGTCCTTTATTGCGTTTTTCCAAGAATGAAATTGAAAATTTTGCCAGAAAATCTGGTTTACACTGGATTGAAGACCCGAGTAACAGTGATACTCGTTTTGATCGAAACCATATAAGAAAAAATGTTCTTCCCATGTTGGAGCAACGTTGGCCTGATTTGACCGCACAATTATCAACGGTGGCTAATCTACAAGCAAATAATTTGCTAGTGTTGGAAGACATGGCCGCTATCGATCTTGCAGATGCCAATAATTTTTTGGTAGCTAAGCCAGCATTAAAAACAAGTGTATTTGATACTGCATCAGTACTATCCATTCAACGTTTAAAGCTATTATCATCAGCAAGACTGTTGAATGTCTTGCGTTATTGGGTGCGGGAATTAGACCGATTACCCTCTAGAAAATTACTCGAAGAAATAGAAAAAACAATAATTAATTCGCAACAAGATACTGCACCTGTTATTACGTTTTACGAATATGAATTTAGGAAATTTCAGAATGGTCTGTATCTGCTGAAATCAAAAAATAATTCGATACCATATGCAGGTGATGGTGGTATTGAGTGGTTGCCATCCTCTTCATTAGCGCTTACTGGCTTAAATATAAAACTTAGCCATGCGTTAAAAACTGGCGAAGGTTTAAGTAAACAACTTCTAAATGAAACCTTGATGATTAAGTTCCGGCAAGGCGGTGAGAATTTTCACCCGGTACAACGAAAACATTCGCAGCGATTGAAGAAATTATTTCAGGAGGCAGGTATACCTCCCTGGGATAGAGAATCTATACCTTTGGTTTATTACAAAGATGAATTGATCGCTGTTGCTGGGTTATGGCATTGTAAACAGTATTCGGTTTGTGTGGGTGAAGAAGGGTGGGTTATTMATTTMNNTRMSACMYTRTTTRNTTANTTAANGYCTAWWYNTRKTGTKATMTWGRWKYAATMKKWYAMRWAAARAAGCCTCGTAAAACGAGGCTTTTTAGATACTAAAGAGGCGGGTAATTAATCATCGCCAGATAAAGCACCCAGTATGTGTAGCAAGCTTAAGAACAAGTTATAAATACTGATGTATAAAGTAACCGTCGCCATAATATAGTTGGTTTCACCACCATGAATGATTTCACTTGTYTGATATAARATCATRCCWGACATRAGWAGSACAAACATGCCRGATACAGCYARTGACAGWATWGGCATYTGRAAGAARAGYGCRCCSAGWCCAGCRAGGAAKGCAACTAAAATACCAACCATCARGAACCCRCCCATAAARCTGAAGTCTTTACGGCTTGTTAATACGTAACCAGATAGCGCCAGGAAGATAGCACCTGTACCACCTAATGCGGTCATGATTAACTGACCACCATTAGCTGTGGCCATGTAAGCGTTTAATATAGGACCTAATGTTAACCCCATGAAACCAGTTAACATGAAAACGAATAATATACCCAGGCTGCTATCACGAAATTTGGCGGTTAAAAACAACAGGGCAATGTATCCGACGATCGTCAGTAGTCCGAAGTGAGGGACATTCATTGACATTGAGATACCCGCTGTTAGCGCACTGAAAAGTAATGTAAGCGAGAGCAGGCCGTAAGTGTTCTTTAAGACTTTATTGGTCGCTAGTATCTGCGATTCTGAACGAGCAGTTGAGATAGATTGCATATTGTTACCTGTTAATAATTTGTATAGTTAATTTTAACATTAATTAATTCGTTTTGTTGTATTTTGAACATTATCGTTACATTAAAAACACAAGGTTTAATGCTCTGTATTATGTGTATTGCATGTTTCTCATTTAAGACCAGCTTTTGCTTAAAAAAGTTGCATTTACTTTGCCATCTACATAAAGATATTATGGGTATTATCCGTTTATTCAAGTGTTTTTACTTTTTAAAAAAGTCATTAGTTAATGATGGCTATTTATTAATAAATAGCCAGGAACAGGCGATTTATTTTTAATTTAATCAGGCAGTTGCATTTGTTTATTAAAGTTAATTAGATAAACGGGTAGTGCAGTATTATTTAAAGCGACACATGAGTACGACCAATAAACGAGCTGCAAGAGTAAAGTTTGTATAGTCGTCGACGGTTATTAACGAAAGATTGTTTTCAGTCTAGATCGCAAAAAACCATGTTTGTATAGGGTGGCGGAAATGCAAAGGCATGATTGATTGAAGCAAAAATAATATTGTAACGAGGCAAAAGCTTTACTACGTGTATATGTAGATAAATGTGAATAAATTGCTTTGAGAACATTGATTACTTGAAGAAATCACGTAATATACGCGCTTTCTTAAGTACGCTGTTTATAGCTATTGAGATTTCGGAAGGGTGGCTGAGCGGTTGAAAGCACCAGTCTTGAAAACTGGCAAGGGTTTACGCCCTTCGTGGGTTCAAATCCCACCTCTTCCGCCATTAATATAAAA
>NVSH01000075.1 GCA_002401185.1 Gammaproteobacteria bacterium
TCGATGGTGACCTTTAATGGGTTTAATACGCCCATAACGCGCACGGCATGTTCGTTTAAGTCTTCGCGGATACTGTTTTCCAGCACGGCCATCTCGATAAGGCTGTCTTTTTTGGTAACGCCGATACGGTCACAAAAGTCACGGATGGATGCGGCGGTATAACCACGGCGACGTAAGCCTGAAATCGTTGGCATGCGTGGGTCGTCCCAGCCGTTGACATGTTTATCAGTTACTAGTTGATTGAGTTTACGTTTACTGGTCAGGGTATATTTAAGTTGTAGGCGAGCGAACTCAATCTGTTGCGGATGACTCGCTGTTTTTACTTCATTAAGCACCCAGTCATAGAGTGGGCGATGGTCTTCGAATTCCAGCGTGCATAATGAGTGTGTAATATTTTCGATAGCATCAGAAATACAGTGTGTGTAATCGTACATTGGGTAGATTGGCCAGTCATCACCCGTGCGTTGGTGGTGTGCGCGTTYAATACGATACAGCGCGGGGTCACGCATATTGATATTTGGCGATGCCATATCAATTTTTGCGCGTAGTAGATATTTTCCGTCTTCGAATTCACCAGCACGCATACGTGCAAACAGATCAAGATTTTCATCGATGCTGCGGTTACGGTCTGGACTTTCTTTGCCGGCGTCGGTCAAGGTGCCGCGGTACTCGCGAATCTGCTCAGCGCTGAGTGAGTCCACGTAGGCTTTTCCTTGTTTGATTAATTCGACCGCGTAATCGTACAGCTGCTGGAAATAGTCAGAGGCATGATGTTTGCCGCTCCATTCGAAACCCAGCCATCTGACGTCTTCTATGATGGCGTCAACGTATTCAATATCTTCTTTTTCCGGGTTGGTATCATCAAAGCGTAAATTACATTTTCCATCGAAATCACGGGCGATACCAAAGTTTAAGCAGATAGATTTGGCGTGACCGATGTGCAGGTAACCATTCGGTTCAGGTGGGAATCGAGTTTGAATGGTCGCGTGTTTCGCGGTATCTAAATCGCTCTGGATAATGTTGCGAATAAAGTTTGTTGGGCTGATGGTTTCGTCTTCGGTCGACATAAGTATATTATTTTTTTATTGTAATTCAGCGACGTATTCTACCGTTGAAATGAGGATGTTGCTGGTTTTTATCGACAGTGTTTATTGTAGATAGGTTTTTGGCGATAAAGATAAACGCTATCGATGTGAGAAGCATCAGCATGGTGAAAAACAGAAATAGTCTGCGCCAGCAAGTTTACTGCTGCCGTTATCGTTTTATAAAATATTTTTACCGCGCTGGTAACAGGTTGCCGATGGCAATCGACATCATGAAGAAAGCCATAATAAATGATTTCATTTTTACCGAAAAAACTGTCAGAGAGCAGTGCACAAAATATGAGGGGTGAAATATACGGCCGATAAGAAAAGCTGAAACCAGCCTTTGGTTTTATCAATGGTCATGTCGTTAGTGCTGCCATTGCTAGCTAACAAATGCTGTGTCATAAAAACGATCAGGATGGCGTGCATGCAATCAAAACTAAATTACTTGGCGCTTATTGCCGTTGATGTTGGGGATGCCCTTGGGTATTTTGCTCGTTTATAAATGGTTTGAATGTTGAGGTTTTAGACGGCGCTAGTAATTAGTAAGTTAATTTGCAGGGTCAAAATAAACGTTTTTAATTTGTAATGCTTACTTCGGTTGAATATTGACTTTCGCGACCTTCAGTGTCGACGGTTGTAATGACAAAATAATATGTGTCAGCGGGAAAATCAGTAAATGTATAGCTTTCGGTATTGCCATCGTTGATGTTAATACTGTTGTCGTATTGGCCTTGCATTGAACCGTAGTACACCTTGTAACCCGCTATCTCAGATAATGTAAGGGTTGAATTGTCTTCGCGTTCTACCGGTGCCGTCCAGGTTAATGTGATATTTACCGTGCTGCTGGCCTCGTTGACGCCAAGTATATTGATCGTGATGGTATGAGTCGTGCCGTCTAAACTACGAATGATTAGGTTATCGGTTATCGAGGCGCCTGCGCCTAAGTTTTGTATGGCTGACTGGTTATTGTTAGCCGTGTAATGCCATGTACCTGTTGAATTAATGGTTAATTCGCCGAAGCTGCCATTGACTGTTTCCGCAACAAAAGCATCTTCACCTGCATTGCTGTCAGTTATGTTTAATTTCGCGCTCACTTCTAACAGCCCGTCGTTATCTGGGTCTACATCTTCTGTTACGTCGCCATTGCTGGCGCCTGTGATGATGGCTGGAATATTGGTTTCGTCGACGCCGTTTATGGTAATAATTATGGTATGCGAGGTACCATCTATACTGTTAATAATCAGACTGTCAGTTAAGGTCTCACCGTTGTCGAGGTTCTGGATGGCTGGTTGATTATTGCTGGCAACGTAAGTCCAGTCGCCAGTTGAGGACATCATCAAGCTGCCATATGCACCATTAACCGTTGCTTCGATAAAGGAGGCCTCATTTGTATCGGTATCTGAAATGTTTAATTTCCCACTAACTTCGAGAAGGTCAGTGCCTTCAGACGTCGATTCCTCAGTCAGGTTGCCGTAATCAATGCCGGTTATTATGGCGGCATGATTAGTATCGGTGTCAGTATCAGTGTTGATATTTCCTTCTGAACTGGTGTTTTCAGTGTTCGTGGTAAGGTTTTCATCTGTCGTGCATGCAGTAATCTGCAGTGCCAGAAAAAAGGTAAATAGAATGGCATTAAAACGGGTTTTATACAGGTGAAAATGGCTCATGGTCGTTTTTTAGTTTATAAGTTATGCGCATGTCACAGTAAGTGCTAAACACTCAGCGGGTTGCGAATATAAAATATTTAAGGATGGGGTTTCGTTTTTGAGCATTTTTATGAGGCTGGACTCCGGTACGAACACAGCAGTACTGGAAACCTCGGGTTTGCTGGATTTAAATAAGATCCAGCAAAGTTAACTAAGGTAGAAAGAGTGTGGCTTAAGTTGTTATTACGACTTCAGATGAATATTGGCTTTCACGTCCTTCGGTATCAATTGTGGTAACGACAAAATAATAAGTACCAGTAGGAAGATTTGTGAAGGTGTGACTCGTGGTTGAGCCATCGTTTATGGCGATGCTGTTAGAGTATTGGCCTTTATTTACGCCGAAAAACACTTGGTACCCAGCGATTTCAGACAATGATATTGGTGAGTTATCTTCTCGCTCGGCTGGTGCCGTCCATGCCAAACTAATATTAACGGTTTCGAGATTATTATTAGTATCATTGTTGTATATGTCTGACTGATTGGCTGAGCCATCAAGACTGTTGCCACTGCTGCATGCAGAAATTTGTAGCAAGAATATTGAAATAGTCAGAATTAAAGTGAAACGTTGTTGCAGTATTTGGAATATTTTCATTGATAGTATACAGCCTGCAGGTGAACCCTTTAATCGGTCAAAAGTTGGTTTCACGTGCGGCGTTTTTTATTATTATGTGATGGAAAATTTTAGTTTTTGAGCATTTAGAAAGCGGATGATCAGGTGTCGCTAGTGTGAATCACTGCTCGATCAAACGTAAGAGCGTATTCTATAGTGTTTTGAGATAGATTAAAAGCACTTTGTTGAGAAAATGACAGTTTTTTGTCCAGATCGAAACAGTATTTTGTGGAAATTACGACAAGTATCTAGATTAAAGCGTGAATTTTTAGTATTCTGTAGTAAAATAGGGTGATGTAAGTTGTTGATACTCATGAAGGCGTAGCGGGTTGGTTACTTATTAAGCCTTCTCGCAAACAACCGCATGACTATGCCTATCATGATGCATTTTAAATGTTTATATTCACGCTCGGTGAATATTGGCTTTCATGTCCGTCTGTATCGATTGTTGTGATAACGAAATAATAGGAGCCAGTAGGAAAATTGCTGAATGTATAACCCGTAGCAGAGCTGTCATCTATATTGACACTGTTAGTGTATTGACCTTGTGATGTTCCATAAAAGATATTGTAACCTGCGATTTCAGATAATGATAATGCTGTATTGTCTTCACGTTCTGAAGGCGCTATCCAGGATAAAGTAATACTTGCAGTTGTGTTGATTTCATCGGCACCGAAGAGTGTGATTACCACAATATGTGTTGTGCCGTCTATGCTACTGACGGTTACACCATCATTAAGTGACATGCCGTCATCCAGGTTTTGAATATTGGCTTGATTGTTGTTAGCCGCATAGCTCCAGTTGCCTGCTGCGTCTATAGTAAGATTACCGTAGTTACCGTTATATGTGGTGGCGATAAAAAAGTCTTCACCCACATCGGTGTCTGTAATGGTTAGCGTTCCACCAACTTCTAATAGGCCGTTATTATTCGGGTCGACATCTTCAGTTACGTTGCCGCTGTCGGTGCCGGTGATGATGGCCGGACTGTTGGCTTCGTCTGTGCCGTTGATGGTAATGGTGATGGTATGCGTGGTGCCATCGATGCTGCTGATGATCAGACTATCGCTTAACGATGCGCCCGTGACCAGGTTTTGAATATTGGCTTGATTGTTGTCAGCCGCATAGCTCCAGTTGCCTGCTGCATCTATAGTAAGATTACCGTAGTTACCGTTATATGTGGTGGCGATAAAAAAGGCTTCACCCGCATCGATGTCTGTAATGGTTAGCGCTCCACCAATTTCTAACAGGCCGTTATTATTCGGGTCGACATCTTCAGTTACGTTACCGCTGTCGGTGCCGGTGATGATGGCGGCGGTGTTTGAGCTGGAGCCAGAATCGGTTACGCCAATGATGGTTATTTGTATATTATGCGTGGTACCGTCAATGCTGCTGATTGTTAGCGTATCGGTTAAAGTGTCATTGTTATTTAAATTCTGGATGCTACTTTGGTCGTTTGCGGCGCCATAGTTCCAGTTTCCGTTAATATCAATGTAGAGACTGCCAAAATTACCGAAAACGGTTGTATTGATGAAACCATCTTCATTGGTATCATTGTCGATAATGTTTAATTGACCAGCAACTTCTAATAAATTATCGTTGTCCGGGTCGACATCTTCAATCACGCTGCCAGTATCTGTACCACTGATTATGGCGGCACTGCTCGAGGTATCGTCAGTATTGGAAATATCCGTCGTAGTATCTGTGCCTATCGTTGGCGAGATTTCTGATAAAAAGTTTTCAGTRMYASWRRYGGTKANGKWSTWGTNTSATKANNWWRAYGYTRWWARTRAWRGYAAWRCAYCKMYYTTAAGAGTGTATGAATTTGACATTAACATGCTCCAACCTATAGGCAATACATGCTGCAACAAAAGAGCTGAGCTCAATCTGAGTGCAAGCTAGATACGGGGTATTGTTTTTAGAGCAATTTTTTTGAACCGATGACCGGAGTGCAAAGAAGTGCAGCCAGATCAAACGATGAAAGAACTATAGCATAGTGTAATGAAATCTGGCAATTTTTTGTTGTTAAAGTGACACTTTTGTCATAAATATGACAGGCTTTTGTTGGTAATATGGCATTTATTTTATTTAAAAACAAATGGATAAGAAGTATTTGTCATTTTTTAAATGATCTTAATATCTTGCTTTATATGGTTATATTTTAACCATATAAAGAGTTTATAGGCTATGGGTTTTGATAGCGATTGATTTCTGGTGAATGTTTATTGTGTGACTTGCTGTGATATAAAGCGTACTTCGAATGAAGGTTAATGATTAGGTGGTAATGAAGTATCTACAAGCAAAAGCCCTGAAAACTATTCTGGATGAAGGGATAGATATGGATGTGGTTGTGCATGAATCTATCGATTCGACTAATCGCTGGTGTTTGCAGCAGTGTAAGTTAGCTAAGGTTTTGCCATTTGCGTGTTTTGCAGAAGATCAAACTTCAGGTAGAGGGCGGCGAGGTAAACAATGGGTCATGTCGGCGCAATCGAATATTGCGATGAGTGTTGCCTGGCCTTTTTTGTTGGTTGGGCAATCATTGCATTTGTTGCCTATTACGATTGCATTGGCAATTGTAGGTACATTAGAAAGTATGGGGTTGAGGCACGTCCAGATTAAATGGCCAAATGATGTTTATGTGCGAGGTAAAAAGATTGCAGGCATATTAATTGAGGCGCAATCTGTTGCGCAAGGTAGTCGTAATGAGAAGGCAAAAGCTAAAATAGCCGCAGTGATTGGCGTCGGATTAAATTATGATATGTCAGGTTATGAAAGGAGTGCAGCAGATGATAAGTTCCAGTTAACAGACATCTGTAGCGAGATGCTCTCGCAACGAATCGAAATAGAACATGAAATAGATGTTGTCGTTTTACGGTTATTTCAAAACGTCGTTGACGCTTGCCGAGCTTTTGATAAGGAAGCTGAAATTAATTNAGACCGTTTTCGTCGGCAATATGATTTCTGTAAGGGCAAAGATATTGAGATATCAAATGATAATGAACGAATATTGTATGGTATTGCGCAAGGTGTTAGTGATGATGGCGAGTTGCTGGTGATGATTGACGGAAAATTACGGGTATTTAATAGTGCAGATATCAGTGTTAAAACAGGTGGGAAATGATCCTAACTATTGATATAGGAAATAGTCGAATCAAAAGGGCTTGTTGGCAGGGTGGCAAARTGGTTGATCGCGGAGTTGCGGCGTATCAGATGCATGAGGTAGGCAATGCATTTGATGAATTATTTTTGGCACTAAAAAAACCTGTAGCAATATACGCTGCATGTGTTGCTGGTGATGATATGGCTCTCGCTTTGAGTCAGTGGTGTGCACAGTCCTGGCAGTTAGAGGTTGAATTTTTAAAAACAGAAAAACAATTTAATCATATCGTCAATGCCTATCATGACCCTGGTCAGCATGGCGTTGATCGGTGGTCGGCAATCGTCGCAGCATCTTTNCGTAATCCAGATTACTCGGTTTGTGTAATTAGTGCAGGAACGGCAGTTACATTTGACTTTATTAACAAAAATGGTCGGCATCTTGGTGGTTATATATTGCCATCATATGCAACCATGCATGCGGCCTTGATGGCTGATACAGCGGAAGTAAAAGTGCCCTTTGATATGCGGGCTAGTGTGTGTGGTGTGCCGGATAACACTTGTGATGCTGTCAATCAAGGTTTGCATAAGTTATTGCAGGCAGGTATTCGTGAGTTTTGTCAACTTGCTCAAGATGAGCTTGATCATCCTGTGCGAATAGTGCTTACAGGTGGTTTTGCAGAGGTTATTTTAGGTTACCCTGATATGCCAATTATGTTGTATGAGCCTGATTTGGTGATGTTGGGATTGCTAGATATTAACTTGCAGAAAATTAGTGGGTTGGAGGAATAGATATGCGTTGGCTTTTTGTGTTGTTGCTTGCTCTTAACCTGGTGTATATTGCCTGGCAGGTATTAGCGCCGACCACGGAATTACATGTCAATACTGCGCCTGTAAAAAATGTTCGAAGTCTTGTTTTGTTGAGTGAGTCAGTGCCGCCAGATGCGTCGCCTGTGCCGCAAAATATAACCGTCTCGACAATCGCCGCAGAACACTCCAACGATGAGGTTGACAATGAAGTGTCGGTTAAAGATAGTGTTAATAATGATCTGGCATTTGGTCCGTCAGTTACTGTGGATGAAAAAAAGGATGCACCGATACGCGAACAACGATTGCAGGCGGATAGTTGTTTTTCTTTGGGGCCGTTTCGTGATTTAGATACATTGCGTAATTTAACGCGTGAGCTTAAACCCTATGTAAAAACTACATATTTTCGTGGCAAAGAAGTCAAAAAGCGGTCTTTATATTGGGTTTATATACGACCTGCGAAAAATCGTGTAACAGCGGTAGCGACAAGTAAACGTTTGAAGGCAAAAAAAGTTAAAGATTTTTACTTGATTCGCGAAGGTGATAAAAATAATGGTATTTCGTTGGGGTATTTTAGAAGCCAAAGTGGTGCTAAGCGGCTGTTAAGCGATGTAAAAAAACTTGGTTTTGATGTTGTTATGGAGCCGGTATATAAAAGTTATACGATATATTGGTTAGATTATCAGCTGGCACATGATTTCACTCTTCCTGAATCTATTATTGCAAAATACATCAAGTTAGAAAAAAAGGAAAAAGTTGGCCAATCGGCGCGCGACTGTTTTAGCTAAATAATTGATGTATAAAGGGTGGTTTTTCTTTATTTGTCTCACGCTTAGACTTTGAAGCGATTTAATTTTAAAAAATAATAATATTTTGTTCTGTTTCTTATTGCTTTCATTGATACGATTCCCTACAATTGCGCACCCTTGCCGGTGTAGCTCAGTTGGTAGAGCGCCTCACTTGTAATGAGGATGTCGTGGGTTCAACTCCTGTCACCGGCTCCAGAAAATATGCCCATAGTCTTAGTTGAATAAATTGAGATTGTGGGCGTTTTTATTTTGTGACTTTTTTGTTGATTTTTGTGATTTTTGTATAAAGTCGCTGTAGCGTTAGGTTTGCAGAAAAATTATCATTGTTCAGGTATTCCGTAGTTGACAGTGGCGCCGCATTCAAGCAAAATGTGCGGCTTGATTTTTGGAGGGGTTCCCGAGTGGTCAAAGGGGGCAGATTGTAAATCTGCTGGTTCTACCTTCGGAGGTTCAAATCCTCCCCCCTCCACCATAAGAAGTAACAGGTGCTGGTAAAGATAGACCGTCTTACAGCAGGCTTGATTTGTATTACCTGTGAATAGTTTATTTGGATGCCATTCGCGGGCTGGCAGATTGTATTGGTAAAGCGCGGGTGTAGTTCAATGGTAGAACTTCAGCCTTCCAAGCTGAATACGTGGGTTCGATTCCCATCACCCGC
>NVSH01000076.1 GCA_002401185.1 Gammaproteobacteria bacterium
TTTAGCCATTTCTTCAATACGCGCTTTCACCATATCTTCATCGACTTTCAATTCGCTTACTTTTGCGACTTCAGCCAACAACATACCTAATTGCACACGACGTTTTGCATCATCATTAAACCCGTCGACTGAAAGAGCACTTCCAGGTGATTGCGATTCGGCCTGTTTTTGCAAAGCTGCTGCTTCTTGCTTGATAATTGCTGTTGGAACGACAATGGGATTAGCATCAACTAATGCAGTCAATATATTTTCTTTCAGCGCTGTTTGCAAACGTTTAGCTAGCTCACGCTGCATATTTGCCTTAATTTCAGATTTAAACTGATCAGTATCACCACTTTCGACGCCAAACGCTTTCGCAAACGCTTCATCGACTTCTGGCAATTTTGGTGCTTCTACTTTTACCACAGTGACCGAAAATTCTGCTTCCTTTCCTGCAAGATCTTTTGCTGCATATTCTTCAGRGAAGGTTACTTTAAAGACCGTTTCTTCAGACGCTTTCAGACCTCTTAAATGGTCTTCAAACCCAGGTATCATTTGTCCTCTACCTAATATCATGGGTAGGTCTTTAGCTGCTCCACCATCAAACTCTACGCCATCAACAGTGCCCACAAAATCAAGTATCATTCGATCCTCGTCAGCAGACGCACGATCGACTTCTTCCCAATCCATTTTTTGCTTGCGCAAAACGTTAATCATATTTTCTACATCAGCATCTTCGACACTAGCTTCAAGTTTTTCGATTGAAAGCTCTGCGACGGGTGACAACTCAACTTCTGGGTATACTTCAAACGTTGCGGTATATTCCATAATTTGGCCTAGTACCAAGTCTTGCGCCTGTATTTTAGGGTCGCCTGCCGGGTTCAGCTTTTCCTGAATCAATGCTTCACGAAAGGTTTTTTGCATTAAGTCGCCAGCGACTTCATTTAAAACCGAGCCTGAATATTTCTGCTTAATCACTCTAAGTGGAACTTTGCCAGGTCGGAAACCGTCAATTTTAACGGTACTTTTTAATGAATTCAGTCGATTGTTAACTTCCAATTCGACGGTTTCTGCAGGAACCTGAACGGTTAATTTTCGCTCTAGACCTTCGCCTGCTTCTACTGAAACTTGCATAACTACCTCGATAAATTTTAAGATTGAGTGTGCCACCTAAATACTGGGTGACTCTCATAGGATAAATATGGTGCGAAAGGAGAGACTCGAACTCTCACATCAAAGATACTGGTACCTAAAACCAGCGCGTCTACCAATTCCGCCACTCTCGCAATAAGGTGCTAATTTTAGCAAATTTATACAGATAATGCCGTATAAACTTGCTGCCATCAGACTTTTGGCATATAAATTTCATGCCTCTGCATTTAACTCAGCACAGCACCGTGGTCAGGGCGTAGGTTATTGATTTTTCAGGCATCTGTAGCATGGATGCTACAGTAGAGCGTACATGGATGTATTCACAGCGACCGAAAAGTCAATAACCTGCGTCCTTACCTCAAAATAATGCTGAGTTAAATGCAGAGGCATGTTATTTTTTGTTTGGTTAGTTTTGTTCTAATCTGAAAATAGTTGTTAACGAATATTTTCTGTAAGCACAATTAAAGTTGAACGGCCGCTGAGTGAATCCACGGTGTCAGGTGTATCAGGTCACAAGTATTAGCATCAAATAACTCCATAAGAAAAGTATAAGCCGTTTTAGGTTTAACCGACAATTTATAACCGTTCAGCCGTAAAAAAACGTTCGTAGAGAAAAACGCAAAACGTTTGTTGCCGTCGATAAAGGGGTGATTGTTCATTGATGATTCGAATAAGGCCGCTTTCATTTCAACAAGATCGGCGTAATAACCTGTTTGTGGGCGGAACAATGTGCTTTCCAAAAGACCTTTATCTCGTCGTCCGTCGGTACCGCCAAAACGTATAATTAACGCAGAATGGATTTCCAGTACTTCGTCTACGCTCAATACAATTGTCTGTAAAGTGGTTGTTGCGTTAAAAAAGTCGTCTGAAAACCTTTAGCCGACACGGCTTTGCAGTGTTAGAATCCCACTAAATTATAAAAACGACTAACGAATATCAATCGAGTGTCAGTAAATAAATTAGCACAAATTACGCGTATCATCGGTATCGATCCTGGCTCTCGCTGTACCGGTTATGGCGTGATAGACAGCGATGGTTTTCGCCATAAATATGTTGGCAGTGGTTTTGTTAAAATTGTGGGTGATGAATTGCCTGAACGATTAGGTATGATATTTCGTGAAATAAGCCTCATCATCGAAAAATGGCAGCCGCAGATGATGGGTATCGAACAGGTTTTTGTAAATAAAAATGTCGATTCGGCGCTCAAACTAGGTCAAGCCAGAGGGGCTGCGATTTGTGCAGGGACGAATGCACAGCTTGAGGTAGGCGAATACACGCCGCGAGCAATAAAAAAAGCAGTGGTTGGTCATGGCGCAGCTGATAAAGAGCAGATTCAAAAGATGATAAAATTATTACTCAAACTCGATTTTGTACCGCAAAGTGATGAAGCCGATGGCCTGGCAATTGCTATCTGCCATGCCAATCATATGAACTTAAAAAAACTGGGTATCGCAAGCAAAGTGCGTGGTGGTCGTTGGAGATGAGAGTGCGATGATTGGACGAGTGACGGGTATATTGCTGGAGAAACAACCACCATCAGTTCTGGTGGATGTGCAGGGTGTGGGTTATGAGTTAGAAGCGTCGATGACAACTTTTTATCAGCTGCCAGAATGTGGTGAAAACATTACACTGCATACGCATTTGGTGGTGCGTGAAGACGCGCAGTTACTCTATGGTTTTTATTCTTTATCCGAACGACAGATGTTTCGTAACCTGATAAAGATAAGTGGTGTTGGCCCTAAGCTGGCTTTGACCATACTGTCTGGTATGAGCGCAGAAAATTTTACCCGTTGCATCGTGGAAGAAGACAGTAAAGCGTTAACAAAACTACCAGGCGTTGGTAAAAAAACCGCAGAGCGATTAGTCATCGAATTAAAAGATCGACTGGAAAAAGATGATTCGATCAAGTTGGTTGGCACCGCTACGCCTGCTGAGAGAAAGGCGAGTCCGGTAAACGATGCGGTCAGTGCGTTGATATCTCTGGGTTATAAAGCACCGCAGGCGAGCCAGATGATCCGCGATATCGATGTAGAAGATAAAACAACCGAAGAAATTATTCGTGCTGCGTTACAAACGTCTATGGACGGACGGTAGTAGAATAATGCAGGAGCAATTATCGAGGGGATGTTTAGATGAGTGAAAATCCTGTCTTGTCAGCAACGAGCAGTGAAGCTGAAGTAGCTATCGATCGCGCTATTCGGCCGCAATATTTGAAGGATTATCGTGGCCAGCCAGCGGTTACCGAACAGCTGGATATTTTTATCCCCGCTGCGAAAGCGCGTAACGAAGCCTTAGATCATATCCTGTTTTTTGGGCCGCCAGGTTTGGGTAAAACTACGTTGGCGCATATCGTGGCTAATGAGATGGGGGCGACGCTACATTCGACCTCAGGCCCAGTTTTAGAAAAACAGGGTGACCTCGCCGCCTTGCTGACCAACCTTGAACCGCACGATGTTTTATTTATCGATGAAATTCATCGCTTGAGTCCAGTAGTAGAAGAAGTGCTGTACCCCGCGATGGAAGACCACCAGCTGGACATCATGATTGGTGAAGGTCCCGCCGCACGGTCCATTAAGCTTGACCTGCCACCTTTTACCCTGGTCGGCGCAACAACAAGGGCAGGTTCCCTGACATCCCCTCTACGTGATCGTTTTGGTATTGTTCTGCGTCTTGATTTCTATGGTGTACATGATTTATGCCATATCGTTAAACGCTCATCCGATATATTAAATGTTCAGGTGGATGATGCTGCTGCCGGAGAAATTGCCCGGCGTGCACGAGGTACGCCTCGAATCGTTAATCGTCTTTTGCGAAGGGTACGTGATTACGCAGAAGTCAAAGCGGATGGAAAAGTAGATAAAGTCGTAGCGGAATTAGCCTTGGAACTGCTCAAAGTGGACCCTTTGGGGTTTGATATAATGGACAGGCGCTTACTGCTGGCGATTATCGAAAAGTTTAATGGTGGCCCTGTCGGTGTGGAAAATTTAGCAGCAGCAATAGGCGAAGAACGCGAGACCATCGAGGATGTCATTGAACCTTATTTAATTCAGCAAGGTTATTTAATGCGTACGCCGCGAGGACGAATTGCGACTGCAAATGTCTATAAACATTTTGGTTTACACGCACCTGACAGTCTGACTACTGAGCTGGCAAAAGGGCAGGGCGTAGCAGATCAGCAAGACTTTAATTTAAGTTAGATTGTTTACGGTATCAGCGTTTAATAAAAATAATAAAAAAGTAATGTCTTCAGAAGAAACAAAAAAATTTAAGGAATTTTTCTGGCCGGTACGTGTCTACTACGAAGATACCGATTCGGGTGGCGTGGTTTATTACGCTAATTACCTGAAATTTATGGAGCGAGCGCGTACCGAACTGTTACGAAGCATCGGTTATCAACAGGACCAATTACAACAAGAGCTGGGTATTATTTTTGCGGTGCATAGCGCCAATATCCAATACAAAAAACCGGCCAGATTTAATGATGAGTTAAACGTGATAACATCTATAATCTCGCTGGGTAAAGCCAGTATTCATTTTAAACAATCTATCCACCTCAAATCGGCGCTCGATTCTGGAATGTCTGCAACGGTTTCCACCGGTTTGTTATCTAAAGCAGAGATTAAAATTGCCTGCTTAAATGCGAAAAAATTCACGCCGCAGAGTATTCCTGCATCAATAATTATAAAAATTAATAAGGAGTTTTATTGTGGAAGCTGAAATGTCTCTCTTTTCGCTAGTAACGCGAGCGAGTATATTGGTGCAGATTGTTATGCTGATCCTGTTGAGTGCCTCTGTGCTTTCCTGGGTTATCATTACCATGAAATATAAAATCTTAAAAGTGGCCAAAGAAGAAGCCGCGCGTTTTGAAGATCAGTTCTGGTCAGGTATTAATTTATCCGAGTTGTACCAACAGGTTAAACGTAAAAACGGTGAACATCGCGGCATCTCACGAATCTTTGAGATGGGTTTTTCAGAATACATCCGCACCCATAAAAATAAAACCAATGCCAATACTGAAATGATGCTGGCCAGTGTGCAGCGCAGTATGAAAGTGGCGGTTGCGCGTGAAGAAGATACGCTGGATTCACATTTATCATTATTAGCAACCATTGGCTCAATCAGTCCCTATATCGGATTATTCGGTACTGTCTGGGGTATTATGCGTTCATTTATCGCTTTGGGTGCCGTCGAGCACGCAAGCCTCGCGATGGTTGCACCGGGTATTGCTGAAGCGTTAATTGCTACAGCAATGGGGTTGTTCGCTGCGATTCCAGCAGTTATTGCTTATAACCGATACGCAGAAAAAGTTGACCGTCTGTCTAGCACCTATGAAAATTTTGCTGAAGAATTCATTACCATTTTACAAAGGCAAAGCCATACAAAAGATAAGGCGTTAGCATGAGCAAGAAGCGCCGCGCAATAGCAGAAATTAATGTTGTACCTTATATCGACGTCATGCTGGTATTGCTTATTATTTTTATGATTACGGCACCGATTGTACAGCAGGGTATAAAAGTTGAATTACCTAAAGTCGCAGCTAATTCATTGCCGCCTGAACAACTGGAACCTGTCATATTAACGGTGAGTAAAACGGGTGAATACTATTTAAATATAGGTGATAATCTGAAAAAACCGGTGTCGGGTGATGTCGTAGCTCAGCGTGTTTCTTTGGTGTTAAAACAAAAACCAATGACCCCTGTTCTGGTGCGTGGTGATAAAGATGTTAACTACGGTGCAGTAACAACGGCGATGGTGCTCTTGCAATCAGCTGGCGTAGAGAAAGTTGGCTTAATGACAGACCAGCCTTAGTGTGTAGGTAAGTCAATATGCTAAGTAAGTTATGGTTACAGGGTTTGTATAGATGAGTTCTTCAGGTTTGTTTACAGAGCTTAAGCAACATCCGTGGATTCTGGCGTTGGTGTTAATCGCACATATTGTGGTGGCGTTATTGTTAGGTTTGAATCTTGTCAGTGATGATAATACGCCGATGCCAAAGGTACAAAAACATAATATTATTAATGCAGTTGCCGTCGATGCAAAAAAATATGACGAGCAGAAAAAAAAGCAACAGCAGGTTGTTAAGAAAAAAGTAGAAGAGAAAAAAACAGCTGAGAAGAAAAAACAACTGGCGTTAAAAAAACAACAGGAAGCAGAAAAAAAAGCAAAAGAAAAAAAGGCGCTAGAAAAAAAACATAAGCAGGAAGTAAAAAAGAAAGAGCTGGCACTGGCAAAAAAGAAGGAAGCCGATCGCCTGAAAAAAGAAAAGCTGGCTAAAGCCGAAATTGTTAAAGCAAAGGCTAAAAAAGAAAAAGAACGTAAGCAGCGTGAAAAAATAGCAGCAGAAAAAAAACGTAAAATTGAAGAAGATCGCCAACGTCGTGCTGAAGAAAAAGCAGAATTTGAACGTGCATTACTCGAAGAAGAACGACATGAAGAAGAGGCGAGAAAACAGGCTGTACGCGCTGCCAGGCTGCATACACAACGAGAACAATACGTTTTGCACATTGCTCAAAAGGTTGAAAAAAACTGGTTGCGTCCGGTATCAACAATATCGGGGCAAAGTTGTGATGTCATTGTAACTCAGACAATGTCAGGCGATGTGATCGATGTTCGCGTACAATCGTGTGCTAGCGATAATGCGTTCCAGCGATCGGTCGAGCGAGCCGTACGCAAAGCATCACCCTTGCCGCTTCCGCCAGATCCAGAGCTGTTTGACAGAGAGATATATTTTAAATTTAAGCCGCATATTTAGGTTTACATGATCCGCGTGTTACCCGACAATGCAATAATATTTTGATAGATAAAATTAAATAGATGATGAAAAAATTACTGATCGGATTATTAATCCTTAGTTTTACTTCGGTGGCGCAAGCCGTCTTAAAAATTGATATCACCGAAGGTGTTGAGGGCGCGCTACCTATCGCAGTGATTCCTTTTCAGTGGAAAGGTGGTGCAAAAGTTACGCATGGAGATGTTTCTGCCATTGTCACCTCAGACCTGGCTCGTAGTGGACAATTTTCCCCCGTTGCTGAGCAAGATTTAATCGCGCGTCCCCAGCGGCTGGCAGATGTGCATTACAAAACGTGGCGTATTGCAGGTATGGATCATATCGTGATTGGCAGCGTAACAAAAAAGGTTGATGGTACGTATAATGTAGAATTTCGATTAATTGATATACTAAAAGCCAAACAGGTTTTGGGTTACAGTTTTACCGCCACTAACGATACCTTGCGTACGATTTCACACCAGATAAGTGACTATGTATTCAGTCACATTACCGGTCTTCCTGGTGCTTTTAGTACACGTATCGCTTATGTGACTTCGGTGCGTGATAAGTCAACAACCAAATCAAGGTTACAGGTATCTGATACCGATGGTTATAACCCGCAAACCTTGCTGACTTCCGAGCAACCTATCATGTCACCCGCGTGGTCGCCTGATGGCTCTCAATTGGCTTATGTTTCATTCGAGAGCGGGCAGGCTGAAATATATACCCATAACATACGAACCGGTGCGCGCAAGAGTCGAGCAAAGTTTCCGGGATTGAACGGTTCACCCGCATGGTCGCCTGATGGTAAAAAATTGGCACTGACGCTATCGAAAGATGGCAACCCTGAGATATATATATTGAACTTGTTAAACAATCGATTACAACGTGTGACTAATCACTGGGCTATCGATACGGAAGCGGTGTGGACAACGGATGGCAAGTTTATTATCTATACATCGAGTCGCAGTGGCAAGCCGCAACTGTATAGACAGTCGGCTAGCAGGGTATCTAAACCTGAACGTCTGACCTATGAAGGTAATTATAATGCCAGTGCGAGTGTCTCAGCAGATGGTAAATATGTTGCTTATGTTCACGGCGAAGGTAATACTTATCGAATTGCTGTTTTAGAGCTGGCAACGAAATCGTCAAGGATATTAACGGATGGCCCACTTGATGAGTCACCGGAATATGCGCCAAATAATAGTATGATTTTATTTGCATCGCAGGAGAAAAAACAGGCTGTGCTGGCTGCGGTATCCGTAGATGGTCGGCAAAAACAGCGTTTGGCGTTTACTGCAGGCGAGGTTAGAGAGCCTTCCTGGGCAGCCGTGCGACATTAGTCGACGGGCAAGAAATGAGAAAAAAATCGACATCAATCTATACCAGATTTAATCTTAAAAAAATAACAAAGAGGTTTTCTAGATGAACAAATTATTAATGATATCCGTACTGGCACTTGCTCTGGCTGCATGTGGTGACAGAATTAAACCAGACGATGAAACCGTAACAGACAATAGCGCAAATGACGAGAATAGTGCAACTGCTGGTGGCATAGGTTCTGGTGCAGGACTTGGTGGCACCGCACTCGAAGAAGGTAAGCTGGTCTCATATGAAGAGGGTGCAATCAATGATGCGGGTAATGTTTTATCTGAAAAGATTGTCTATTTCTCTTTTGATAGTAATACCGTTGCAGATGATTATATAGAGCTGGTTAAACACCATGGTCGTTACCTCTCTTTTAATGAAAGTGCCAGCGTTCGACTCGAAGGGCATGCCGACGAGA
>NVSH01000077.1 GCA_002401185.1 Gammaproteobacteria bacterium
AGTTTTGTTCGTTCGGGTATTTTGTTTTCCAGTAAGTTGATGGTTTGTAGATTAAAACCTTTTGCCGAGAGCTGGTGTTCAAATTTTGAATACGACCGGTTGTCGGTGCCGGTTAATTCACGTTCGCCATGGCCAGTTATAAAAGTGACCTGTTGATTGTCTCGTCGGTTGAGACGTAAAAGCGCATTGCTTATCACCTGCTCACTTAGTGAATCGATATGTTCCATGCGATTGTTGTAATAAATAACAAAGGCGAAGGCTTTGTTCATAATGATGCCGTCTTTTTTTGCTTGCTCGATATCGATATCAGGGTTTAAAAAACGCACATCGAAATTAGGTTTTATCTGTTTATAACGATGGATGATTTCATCGACCGCTTTTATTGTCACATCATCAGTGGTGTATGCGTTTACGGTGATGTGTTTATCCAGAACCTTGAGTAAGTCGATACTGTTGCTTGATAATGAATGACGTTGGTTAGCTGTTAGGTCGAACTGATAGGTGTAGTGATTGCTTATCCATGCAAGCAGCCCTAAACAGGCAATCAATAAAAACAAAAAAATAAATTTTTGTAATGACAGTTGAAGACGTGATTGGCGAGATAGTTTCATTACGATTGTAAGCGTTGTGTTTCTAGTTGTCTTATCGCCAGTATGATGAAGCCAGCGATAAATAAAAGAAAGTAGGCGATGTCGCGTGTATTGATTATGCCGCGTAACAGGTAGGTGAAGTGCGAATGCAGAGAAAGGTAAGCCAACGTGTTGCTATCATTCGTCGGCGAGGTATTGCTAATATTTAGCATCCACAATAAAAGCAACAGACCAAAGGTGCTGATGGCAGCGATCATTGGGTTTTCCGTTAAGGTTGAAAGGTAGAGACCGGCTGCACTAAAGGCAGCCAGTATAAGAAACAAACCTAAAGCGCCAGAAAAAAGTTTAGCTAGATCCAGCTCTGTCCCCATCAGCAAAGAAAGTGGCATCAGCATTATCATGAACAAAAGTATGATGAGAAAAAGTAATAAACCTACATACTTTCCGATGATGATTTCGCTGATGCTGACAGGTGCGCTAAATAACAGGCTGATGGTTTTGTTGCGTTTCTCTTCACTGATCAAACGCATGGTTAATAAGGGTATTACCATTAATAATACGATACTGGCAACTTCGAACAAGGGCGAAATAACTAAATCCGTTACACCAGGCGCGTTTGGCAAGGTGCTTAAATCTTTTTGAATGCTGAAGAACATATCGATGGAAGTAAAAAAAGACCATGCCAAAATAACCTGGATGACGGCGAGGATAACCCATGCCAGCGGTGATGAAAACAAACTACGTAATTCACGTCTGGCGATAAGCATTATCATGTCTTATTAGTCTCCGCGTTTGTGGCAAGGCTGTGTTCATCGTTAACACGGGTATCGGCTAAAGTAAGTTCGATAAATATTTGTTCCAGCGATGTATGGTGTTGGTTGAACGTAGATAAACCCCATTGTTGACTGACGATATATTCGATGAGTTTGTCGGCGTTTAAATCACTGTCGATGATATAACGATTTTCGTTCACTTTTTCAATGGAGGTAAATACAGTGTGTGTGGTAAGTGTAGGCAGTGTTATATCTGGCGACAGAGTTATCTCATAACGTGTCGATTGTCTGTTTAACATATCGGCAATGTCGGCACGATAAACCAGCTCGCCGGCGTTGATGATTTGTACCCGATTACAGACAGCCTGAACCTCGGGTAAAATGTGGGTGCATAAAATAATGCCGTGGTTTTCACCCAGTGTTTTTATCAGTTGGCGAATTTCCAAAATCTGAATGGGGTCTAGTCCTACGGTCGGTTCGTCAAGAATAATGACAGGCGGTGAATGTAGAATGGCCTGGGCGATACCGACGCGTTGCTGATAGCCTTTCGACAGATTTTGAATTAAACGTTTACCTACGTCGCCAAGACCACAGCGTTCGATAGCCGAATCACAAACAGACGTTATCTGCTGTTTTTTGACTGCGTGTAGATGTGCGCAAAATGTCAGGTATTCTGACACGGTCATATCTTTATAGAGAGGTGGGTTTTCCGGTAGATAACCGAGTGACGCTTTGGCCGCTTTCGGTTGGTCCAGTAAATCAACACCGTTGATACTAATCTCACCCAGGGTGGGAGCCAGGTTACCGCTTAACATCTGCATGGTTGACGTTTTGCCCGCACCATTAGGGCCAAGAAAGCCCAATATGTCGCCGACCGCAAGTTCAAAGCTGATGTTATTTACCGCGCAGAAGTCGCCGTAGTGACGCGTTAGGTTGGTTACCGAGATAAGTGAGGACATGGGTCGTTATTATTACTGATTTAGCGTAGCTTGCAAGGAAATAAAGTAAGTAATTGAACCACAGAGGCACAAAGGTTCAATGCGCTGGTTGCGCCTACAGCGCAGCCAAACAAAAAGAAATATTCCTCCGCGTCTCTGTGCCTCTGCGGTTCAAGCTATTTTCTTTATAAATTTGTATACAATACCAACCATGGCTAAATTTCTCGGCGTTGATACTGGTGGTACTTTTACGGATTTCATTTTATTCGATGATGAATCAAAAGCGATTCGTACCCACAAGGTATTGTCCACACCCGAGGCGCCGGAAAAAGCTATTCTGCAAGGCATTGCTGACTTAGGTGTTGGCGTTAATCATCTGACCATGGTTCACGGTTCGACGGTTGCCACCAATGCGATACTTGAAGGCAAAGGTGTGCGTACGGCTTATATAACCAACCAAGGTCTGGCGGATGTGCTTACGATTGGTCGGCAAGCACGTGAGTTTTTATACGATTTAACCCCGGTAAAAAAACCACCACTGATAGAGCCAGCGTTATGTCTCGAAGTTAATTCTCGCTTGAGTGCACAAGGCGAGCATCTACAAAAGCTCGATGAGAAAAAGTTGTCAGCATTGACGATGTCACTGTGTGTGTTAGCACCGCAAGCGGTAGCCATTAATTTATTATTTTCCTTTTTTGATGACAGTGAAGAACTAAAAATTGAGCAGGCAATTCGCAATAATGATCTTTTAAAAAATATTTTCATCAGCCGTTCTTCTGACGTATTGCCAGAATATAAAGAATTTGAACGCGGCATGACCACTACGCTAAATGCCAAAGTTGGTCCATTAATGCAGGGTTATTTACGTCGCCTGGCTGCTAAATTACAGACTTGCACGCTATCCATCATGCAAAGCTCAGGTGGTACTACCTGTGTAGAGCGCGCAGGTCGATACCCTGTGAACCTTTTGTTATCGGGCCCTGCAGGTGGGCTTAAAGGGGCGCAGACGGTAGCGTTGGCATCCGCAATTAAAAAGATATTGTCGTTTGATATGGGCGGTACATCGACCGATATTTCTATCATTGATGAAGAGATTGGTTTTACCAGTGGTGCAAAAATTGGCGGTTACCCCGTTGCTGTGCCCATGGTTGATATGCATACCATCGGTGCTGGTGGCGGCTCGATTGTCAAAGTAGATGCAGGTGGTTTACTGCTGGTCGGCCCTGAATCTGCTGGTGCAAAACCTGGGCCTGCCTGTTATGGAAAAGGCGGCCAACGTCCGACTGTGACCGATGCCAATGTTGTTTTAGGCCGGTTGTTGCCACAGTCATTTCTCGGCGGCAACATGCCACTCGATAAAAACGCGGCGGTCAACGCAATAAAAACGATTGCCGATGCACTGTCGGCAGCAGACAAACCGGTAAGCCTGGAACAAGCGGCGGCGGGGGTGATTGATGTTGTTAATGATCACATGGTGCGTGCTCTTCGTTTTGTGTCGGTCGAGCGCGGTGAAGATCCACAAGATTTCACCCTGGTTTCATTCGGCGGTGCCGGTGGCCTGCATGTATGTGCGCTGGCTGAAGAACTCGATATGGTCAGGGCACTGGTGCCGGTGAATGCGGGGATACTGTCAGCGTTAGGCATGTTGGCAGCAGATGCCAGTCATGAGCGTTCACGCACCATCAATCAACGGCTGCAAGACTGTGATTTTGAACGTATCGCACAGTGTTTTGCTGAGATGGTGGCGTTGGTGAAAAATGAACTTCAGCCGAATATGTCCGTTGCTGCTAACAATAAGGTGGTAACCACACTAAGCATCGATGTCCGTTACCAGGGGCAGAGCAATACACTTAATTTACGCTGGCAGGGTCTGCCTGCTATCGCTTCGGCTTTTCATAAAAAACACAAAAAAAGTTATGGGCACCAGCTGGACATCGCTATCGAATTAGTGAATGTACGTGTGCGCATGGTTGAAAAAAAGCAGTCTTTTGTGTTACCGCGATGGTTGCCAGGTGAAAAATTACAGGAAGATGTAGTCGCTATGCCCGGTACAGAGGGCTCGGTATTGGTAATCAATCGTGCAGGTTTAGAGATTGGCCAACTGATCGAAGGTCCTGCATTGATTACAGAAACGAGCTCGACGACCTGGCTAGCCGTCAATTGGACAGCTGTGGTTGATAAGGTTGGAAATTTATTATTAGAAAAAAGTGGTTAGAAAAGCAGGTTATAAGAGAGCTTTGCACGAGGTAGATGTTTTGTTGCTAACTTGCAATTATTCTTTGGGTGAATCAACCCCAGCGGCGAACATTTCCGGTATCAATATGGATGAAATTGGATCTTGGATAATAGCCAACGCCGCCAGCCTGACAGTGAATAGCGGCTTTTCGCAGGTCGGATAATTGACAGCCGGGTAAACGGATGTCAATAGCTTTGCCTTGCATATGTAAGCTCTTTTTAGCTACGCCGTTACTGTTTTTACTGAGTGTTGCGTTGGTTTTAGCTGAGCGGAATCCGGAGATTACCTGGAACGTTTGCTCGCTATTCATCGTCTGTTGTAGCGTGTTGAGTAGGTCGAGTAATTTCGTATCTATCGGATGAACATCGTTGGTACGATGGTCGCGCAAGATACGGTTTATGGCGATTAACTCATTTGCCTGATATTGTCCTTCAGCCCAATAGGTTGTTTTTATGCTTTCACCCGTATGTAAATTGATAAGTGAGAGCTTACGGTCGGGCATCTCAATGGCATTGGATAGTGTTTTACCATAACTATTTGGTAGCATCAGCGTGGTAGCTGCGGCGACACCCATTTGTAAAATTCGGCGACGGTTTAGGGTTTTATGGTGTGTTTGTTGTGGGTGGTCAAGCTTAGAAGGCATGCAGTACGCTCAGAATTCTATCTAAAATAATTTGTTACGGCGAGATTATAGCCGATTACAGGGATAATTCTGAGATTTTCTTACCGTTTGTCAGAGATAGGTGGCCATTTTCAGATCACGTTGATAGTTATCAGGCGAGAATACGATTTCGTTACCGTTAAGCCAGACGGTGGCGTACACCGCATAAACAGATACAGGATTCACAAGTTTAGTGCTGTAACTGACTTCACTATTGAGTATTTTTAATACCGGTAAATCTGGGTTATTGTCACGCAGACTAAAGTCAGCCAGCGCAAAGGGGTCTTCTACCCGAATGCAGCCAGAGCTGAAGTTTCGTTCATTTCGATTAAATAAACCTTTTGACGGTGTGTCATGTAGATAAATTCTCCAGGGATTTGGCACGATAAACTTTAGACGACCCAGGGCATTTTTATTACCAGGGTCTTGTACCAGTGAATACGGAAAGTGTTGCTTAGATACCGTGTGCCAATCGATGGTGTCAGGGTCAATCTCCGTTTTTTTGCCATTTTTAGTATCAAAAACACGGATGTGGTAACGATCAAAATAATCTGGGTTGTTTTGCTGCTTGGGTAATAGATCGAGGCGCGCAAGTTTATTGGGTATATACCAACGTGGATTAAGTACGATATGCGTGATTTTACTGCTGAAGCTTGGTGTGGAGCGTTTTGCTTTACCGACGATAACGCGCATGTTTAATTTTATTTCATTATCTTCGATTGCGGTCAATTGATAATTGGCTAAATTCACCATGATGTAACGTTTGCCCAGGTTGTCCGGTAACCAGCGTAAGCGCTCCAAGTTGATATTTATTTGCTGTAATCGATCGGCTGCGGAAACATTCATTGCGCGAATCGTTGCTGGGCCGATAATGCCATCCGCATTTAAGCTATGTCGCCGCTGAAATCGTTGTACCGCATGTACCAGTTTTTTTTCGTAATGTTTGGGTTGGCGAATATTGACGATATCCAGAGTATCGTCTTCAATGGCTAATCGGTTACGAATGCCGGGTATGTTGGGGTGAATGACATCGGGCAGTAATTTGGCGGTTGCCGGGATTTTAAACCAGCCGCCATGATCAACATAAGCTAGATAACGTTCTGCCGCGGCAGTTAATTGTTGATATTGAGAAGAAGTCGGGATCAGTGAGATGAGGCTAGCCTTAAAGTGGTCTGAAGACAGTGCTTGCTGTAGAAAGGCAATGGCATTAAATGGTGTTCTTGGTATGGACCATTTAGGGTCAACAATCGTTGGGTCGAGTCGCCCTGTGGCGATATCACGTATCAGTTTTAACAGGCCATCGGTAAGCATGAGGTCGAAAAGATGCTGATCAGATGGGTCGACTGGGTTCTGTTGAGTGGGGTCAATGTGCTGCAATAAGTCCTGATGATAATCGTTGGGTTTTAGCCCGTGGTTGACCGAGAGTGTTATGAATTCCAATGCTGCATAAGCGTTGTTGTTGAGTTGTTGCTTATTAAACCAGAGGTAGTCTGATGGGTGMTGMTNACNAGNYTSRSMGRGTGCAGCGGTATCGACGTGGTAATCGTTTTGTTGTTGCAGAGTAACAAGGCGTTGATACGCCATCGCGTGGCCTGAAATAAACAGGCAGACTAGATTGACTGTAATCGCACAAATGATAGTTCTGTATGTCATCACGATAAATATGGCGTAGCCTTACCTCGTTATATAGATAGACGTCTAATACGTTACCTGAGTTCTGTCATCGAGTGAAATACAATTATTTTATCCCTCACTCGTTAGAACAAAGAGCAAGATTTAAGCCATATCTAATTGATGTAGCGATATCAAAGGCTTGTGAAAATTCTCGGTTTTGAGAAAGTTTATATTGTTAAATATTTTGACGGTATGATGAAAGCGTCGCTGATAAATTAGGTAAAAGCTGCGTAACTGAGGAGTAAAAGGTGATTAGGGTGGAATAACTTAAGGGGTCTAACGTCTCAAGCAGTTCATCTGTAATTAGAGTGCTTGGGAGGTTAGCCCCCTTAATTTTTTGTTGGAGGTACCCGCCAACAATATTAACGTGTTCTTGGGCAAACTTCGTCTGCTGAAAAGAAATAGGCGATTTCAGTTTTTGCTGTTTCAGGAGCATCAGAACCATGCACTGCATTTTCATCGATGGAGTTAGCAAAGTCAGCGCGAATGGTGCCTGGCGCTGCATCAGCAGGGTTGGTTGCGCCCATGRTATCGCGGTGTTTGGCAATGGCATTTTCGCCTTCAAGCACCTGTACCATAACCGGACCCGAGGTCATGAATTCAACAAGATCTTTGTAAAAAGGACGCTCTTTATGAACAGCATAAAAACCTTCGGCTTTTTCCTGTGATAAATGCAACATTTTGGCTGCGACTATTTTCAGGCCGCCTTTTTCAAAACGAGAATAAATTTCGCCAATGACGTTCTTTGCAACAGCGTCAGGTTTGATGATTGAAATGGTCTGTTCAATGGTCATTGGTCTTTCTCCGGGAAATAATTAATTGATAAGTGGGATATTGATCAAACGTTACTGTTTGATCGTATAAATAGTCAGGTGCGCGATTGTACTAGGGTTTTCGTAAGACTTGTACCAATAATGTGTATTCTATATATTAGAGACCTATGCGCGCAGCATCTTTTTTGTTATTACTGCGCTCTTTCGACTTCGTTTTTGATGAGAACACATGGTTTCATTCGAGTTACTTTTTTAAACTTTTAGCATTTAACGAACTTGACGCAATGGCCGATATCCTTACCTTCAAAAAAAAGACAGCCGCACAAAAGCACAAAGGAAAAACACTTTGTCGTAGTGGTTTTCATCAATGGAAGCTGCTTACCGAAAGAAAGTTTGACGTGAAGCAAGATCGGTTAGTCACCGTATACCAGTGCATACGGTGTGCAAAGCAAAAAGTTACAGCAATATGATAGTCGCTCAGCTAATCGTCTTAAGAAAAACGGTTTGCTGCCGATAGCGTGATAATAGTCATACTATTGGAGTCGTTACATGGTCGTTTCATCTGGGTTCAACAGTGCTTTATCGGGTGTTCATAAAGGCTTTGAAAGTTTGCAGGAAAACGCGAGGCAAATTGCTAACGCATCTGCAGGGGGTTTAAACGCTAAGGATGCCTTACTCGAGTCTGTGGTTGGGCTAAAAAGTAGTGTGTTACAGATAAATGCTTCTATGCAGATGGTAAAAACGCTGGATGACGTGTTGGGCACATTAATAGATATAAATGACTGATCTTATTAACTATTTGACTGTGTCAAAGTAGCTTGGTCGGTGGTGGTTTAGCGGGTTACTGTAGATGTACGGTTCGATCACTGTCCGCACGTCAAATGCAGCGCGATAAACTTAATGCAGACACAGCACCTCCATTAGAAGAAAGTGAGCGCATAAATACGTCGACTGGTGAGATATTCGGCAATGTACCTAAAGGCATTGACACTGGCTGGAATTACAACGTTGGTAAGGCATGGCTTGGGCC
>NVSH01000078.1 GCA_002401185.1 Gammaproteobacteria bacterium
TGAACGAAGCTATTGAGTTATGTGAGAAATGCTATCGTTCATTACCGTTTAATAATATTTATTGTGTACGTTGTGCTTTGCCATTGGCGGATGAAGATAACAAAAACACCTTGTGCGGTCGGTGTATTCAAAAGCTGCCCGAGTACGATTATGCGCACAGTGTTTTTCGTTACGAAGAGGATGTTATTGGCTTGATACATCAATTGAAGTTTCGAGACAAAATCACTTACGCGCGTAGTTTTGGCGAGCTGTTGCTGACCGCAATAGCGCCAGATGATGACATAAGGTCAGCGCGTCCTGATTGTTTGTTACCCGTTCCGCTACACCCGTCAAGATTAAGGCAACGAGGATTTAATCAATCAATAGAAATTGCCAGAGTTATCAGTAAAAAATATGCGATACCTATTGAATGCAATGCGGTTATTCGTCAGCGCAGGACAGTCTCGCAGACCGGTTTAAATGCTCAGCAGAGGCAAAAAAATATCAGAGGTGCTTTTGCAATGGTGAAGCCGTTACAAGGCAAACATGCCCTCATCATCGATGATGTCATCACGACTGGTTCTACTGTCAATGAACTCTCCAGATTGCTGAAGAAAAATAATGTTGAGCGTGTTGGTGTATTAAGTATCGCGCGTGCGCCAATTAAATGACCATAAACATCCAGTAACGCCCGGGTATAATTTTTAACTTGGGTGTTTTTTATGGGGCCGATGAAATCCCTGTTTTCGATGCAGAAGGTGATTGCCATGGTATGGTTTTGAAGTAATACTTGGTGATGTGGGTTTTATGTTCGATTGAAATTTTGCTTAAATTTACCAGGTTAAATCGTCAGGTATCTGATAGTCAGCGTAAGTGTCGTTTTCGTTGTTAACGTTTTTCTCGGCTTCGAATAAAACGATACGTTTTTCGTTGCGTTGTTTAATCTTTTCGGCGATGGCCAGGGGTACTAATTCGTAACGTCCTTCGATGCGTGCGATGCCTGATTTTCCTTTTATGATGTTCTGTTTCATCTGCTCATCGACATAGATTCGGCGAATCTTTTTACGGTGTTCAAAGTTGTAGATAATTTCGCAGTTCTCATCTCGTTTTATGCAGTTAGTAGAAATAAGTTGATTGATTTCCAGCGAGATTGCTTTGTTTCGAGCATGCTCTTCTTTTTGTTTATTTAGCGCACGATCACGTTTTACTTTCTCTTGTGATAGTTGCTGCGCCTTTAATTTGGTTTCGTCTATGGCGGTTGTTTTACTGTTTTTTTGTTGTTTGCGTTTTTTTGACTTTTCCTGGTTAGCTTTTTTGACCTGTTGTTTATTGACGATGCCTGCTTTAAGCAGTTGTTGTTGAAAAGGATTGTTCATAATTAATTTTCTGTTTATGCGGTGTGTCTTTAAGTTTTGCCTATTATAAGCCGAATGTATTAATGGATTCACTATGAATAAATAAGATTTTTGTTGGTTGAGATTGAATCCGGTGAATATAGAGGTCAGGTGTCAGATGCGTCAGTAATATTCTTCAGTTTGTGAATGGCATCAAAAGGGTATCTGTCGACGTGGGTGAGCAACTTTGAAATGATAAGTCTGCTCATTATAGCGCGTACTTTTTTCGCTTTAAATCGATTTAAACATTAACGAAAAAAACAATATTTAGAGAAGGGTTTTGGTAACCGTGAACACAGTGAAATTAAACGATAACGCTAGTTGGATAAGTAAAAGTATTTTTATACTGACCATGATTGCGCCGTTGGTCGCCTGCAATATGCTGGAGAATGCGACAGGTCTGGTTGGCAATAATCAGCAAGTAGTCAATAACGATAGTGCAAATAATAATGACGATAATCAAAGTGAAGCATCGGTGAGTGCTACGCTGAGCTGGACAGCACCTGTTGCCAGAGAAGATGGTTCGGCCATATCAATGGCGGAAATTGCTGGTTTTAGAATATACTACGGAATCGCACAAGGTGGTTATCAGCAATATATTGAAGTGAATGATGTGTACCTAGATGAGTATGCCTTAGTTGATATGAATCTGACCTCAGGAACCTATTATATTGCTATGACCACAATCGATACCGATGGTCGTGAGAGTGCTTTTTCTGATGAAGTTGTTTTTAGTGTTCAGGTGTTATCTTGAAAATAAGGTTACTCGAGTGCTCGTCCTAAGTCTGCTTTAATCGGGTTATTTAAAATAGCATTAACCGCCTCACCTAGTTCATCTTGACTGTAAGGTTTCTTAATCGCGCCGACAAATCCATAATCATTATGATTGGCCATGACAGGGTCATTGCAATAACCACTGGATACCAGACCATTAACATGCGGGTCTATTTGCTGAATTAACTTGATGGCTTCTTTGCCGCCGATACCGTTGGGTATCGTTAAATCCATAATGACAAGGTCGATAGGGTTTTTAGTATTCATGGCTTTTTGATATTGAGCAAAGGCAGAATCACCGTCGGCTGAAAGTGTCACCGAGTAGCCCAGATTTTGTAGCATGGCTTCAGTGACTTCACGCAACATTTCGTCATCATCCATGATTAGAATGCGTGCATTGGTTGTGTTGGCGTTAGCGGATGTGACAGTACTGCTTGTGGCTGCGTGTTCGTTGCTGGCAGGCAGGTACAGTGTAAAACATGTACCGTGGCCAGGGGTTGAGTCGACGGTGATTGCGCCATTATGTTTGGTGATAATGGAATAACAAAGTGCAAGACCTAGTCCGCTGCCCTGTTGTTTTGTCGTAAAGTAAGGGTCGAAAATAGAACCGATGATGTTTTGCGGTATACCGGTGCCCGTATCTTTTATGGTTATTTTAATGCGCTTTTCATGTTGAGTAATTTCGCTGTTTTCGGCTTCAGTCATGACACAATTTTCGTAGGTAATATCTAACTGTCCGCCTTCAGACATCGACTGGCGTGCATTGATGACAAGATTTTGTATCACCTGACTGATTTGTCCACTATCTATATTTGCCGGCCATATATCATCTGTACATAGGCGGCTAAAATTTACTTTTATGTTGCTACCGTGCAGGCTGAAATCTGTTGATTGATGAATTATTTCTACTATATTCGCAGCTTGCTTGATGGGGTCTCCGCCTTTGGCAAAGGTTAATAATTGTTGTGTTAATTCCGCCGCCTGTAAGGCAGCACGGGTAGCTTTGGCAAGGTGCTTTTCAGTTTTTTCTGGGGAATGCCGGCTGCGGCTGGCGAGATCGATATAGCCCTGTATGATACCTAACATGTTATTAAAATCATGTGCGATGCCGCCTGCCAGTAGGCCGACCGACTCAAGTTTGCTGGCTCTTGCCATCTCTTCTTCGGTTTTTTTTCTGTCCGTGATATCTCTGGCGAGAGCGACTATTAATGTTTTATCGTTTGTTGTATATCGCCGAATACGTGTTTCAACAGGGTATTTTTTACCATTTTTTGATTGATGTGTGCCGTATATCGTGTAGGTCTTATCAAGTTTGAGGCTTTCGGCAAAGGTTTTAACGCTCGCATGTTTAGATGTGCTTGTTTTTATGTCCGAGATGTTCATTGATAATAATTCATCGTGGGTATAGCCCAGGCGGTTACATGCCATTTGATTGGCATCGAGTATGTTGCCAGTATCATCATGTAAATATATCTCGTCGGCGGAGTTATCGACTAAACAGCGGTATTGGTATTGGCTGTCCATTAATATTTTATGGTCGGCGCGTTGTACGTTAAGCGTGTTTTCGCGCTGGATAATAATGCCGGCAATCGATGCACAACTGTTCAATAAACGTCGTTGAAAATTGTCAGGTGTACGTTTCGCAAAGCTGGAGATTGCAAAACTGCCGATGGCTTTATTTTCGCTGTTGCGGATTGGGCTGGACCAGCAAGCGTGTAATTGGTATTTTTTTGCAATATCCTGCAGGTCTTCCCAGCGGGTGTCTGTGAGTGTATTGCAAACGTACATGTCATCATTATGAAACACGGCATTGCCGCAAGAGCCGTCACCGACAGACAGGCCGTTTAGGTCATTGATAGCGTCTTCAGGGACGCTTGGTGCGGTTTGTACGAACATTTGATTTTTATGTTCATCAAGAAGCATAATTGATGCAACAGCATTAGGTACCAGTTCTTCGGCAAACAGACAAACCTGCTTGAGTAGATCCTGGTAATTGGTGTTGGTGACGGTGGCGCCTAAAATTTCACTCTGTAGATCAATCAGTTTTTCAAGTTTGACTGGATCCAGTTGGCGTTTTTCAATCGTTGGGTTGCTAAATCTGTTGAGTGAGGTCATGTGAATTTAATTTTTATTAGGAGTGATGTAACTTTTATTTAATTTAAGCATATTAATCAATATTCGCAAACAGATTGCTTAGATTGTTGAATAAATTTAGTATGGCTTTTCGTTGAAAAAAACTTGAGAATATATGAAGAAAAAAATAATAAACATGTTAGAGCTACAGGATTCGATGAACACGAAGGTTAATGCTAACTGGCGAGGCGCGGGCAATGAATGGTATCGGGCGATATGGATGGAAGCCTCTGAGATGCTTGAGCATTATGGTTGGAAGTGGTGGAAGAAGCAGGAGGCAGATATCATGCAGGTGAAACTCGAAGTTGTGGATATCGTGCATTTTGCCTTAAGTATTCGCCTCGAACAAAATGATAGCCTGGATGAGACAGCTGCATCGATCGTTCGGGATTTTGAAAACAGCATGCAAGCGGAAGATATTCGGAAAACGATTGAGTGTCTGGCGCTACTAACCTTGACCGATCAGGGCGCGCATTTTACTTTTATTGCCGGCATCATGAAGCATCTCGATATGTCGTTTGATGAGTTGTATGGGATTTATGTGGGAAAAAACGTATTGAACATGTTCCGTCAGGACAATGGATATAAAGAAGGTACTTATAAGAAGGTATGGAATGGACGGGAAGATAATGAATATCTTGCCGATGTCATCAAGCAATTAAACACGAATAGCAAGACTTTTCAGGAAGATGTATATAACGAGTTGTCGCGAGGCTACAGTGCCTGATGACACTGTTTTGATATCGAAGTTTTTATTTAGTAGGCGGTCACCTGTTTCCCGGTAAATATACTTTGGCTGTTTTTTTAGACGTTAAAGAGTTTACGGTAGCAACGATGTTTTTATCTGGTTTATACACGACCGTTGAATCCTTATCTTGGCATTTGAGGCAATGTGTTTTATACGGGCTGTTTTTGGTGTGTGTTAAGTTATTAAATGGTCTAATAGCTTAAAATTTAGATAATCTGGTAATCATTATCAGTCAATATAATTTGAAAGGGAGTATGCGATGAATGAAGCCAATATTTTTGATTTAATCTTTAATTTTTGGGTGGGCTTGGCGATTCTGTCCATTGTGTTGTTGAGATCTTCTATTAAGTTCGTACCTCAAAATCGAGCCTTTGTGGTAGAGCGTTTTGGTAAATATAATAAGTCCATGATGGCGGGGTTAAATTTTATGATGCCCTTTATTGATAAGGTGGCTTATGACCGTTCATTAAAAGAACAGGCCGTTGATGTTCCGAGTCAGGGCGCAATCACTAAAGATAACATTACACTTATAGTTGATGGCGTTTTGTATTTAAAAATACTGGACCCTTATAAAGCATCATATGGAGTCGATGATTATGTGTATGCCGTGATGCAGCTTGCGCAAACAACTATGCGCAGCGAGATTGGCAAGATGGAGCTGGATAAAACTTTTGAGGAGCGGGAATCACTGAATGTCAATATTGTAGCGCAGATCAATGAGGCGGCCAGTCCCTGGGGTGTGCAGGTGTTGCGATATGAGRTTAAAGATATAGAACCGCCACGTACTGTACTAGAAGCAATGGAACGGCAGATGAAGGCCGAACGTGAAAAGCGCGCAACAATACTCGAGTCCGAAGGTGTGCGTCAATCTGCAATCAATGTGGCAGAAGGGCAGAAACGCTCGATTGTACTGGCGGCTGAGGCCGATAAGTCTGAACAGATATTACGAGCAGAGGGTGAAGCGCAGGCGATAATTGCCGTGGCTGATGCCAGGGCCAAAGCATTGGAAGTGGTTGGTGCTATCGCCATTGATGAAAAAGGCCAAAAGGCCATTCAGCTAGATTTGGCGGAAAGTGCCATTAAAGCCAAAGAGGCGATAGCCCGAGAGTCAACGGTGGTTTTATTAAATGATAATAAAACCAGTGCGGCAAATGTTGTAGCAGAAGCCATGAGCATCATTAATACCATCAATAAAGCAAAAGGTTTAAATAGTAGTGGCACGGGAGTCGATTAACAATGATGGATTATATAAATAATCACATGTCCGGTTTCTGGATAGCGCTGGGGTTTGCCATGCTGGTCGCCGAGGTTATGCTGTTTGGCTTCACCACGATAATTTTCCTGTTTGCTGGGCTAGGCGCACTGACTTCGGGTTTATTGATGAGTTTTGGTGTTATACCGGAAACATGGATTGCTGGCACCGCATGTTTTGGCATCGCAACGGGTGTTTTCGGTGTGGTTTTATGGAAACCGTTAAAAGCATTACAGGATAAAGCTGCGCCGCCGCAAAAACCGACCAGTGATCTGGTTGGTCTTGAGTTTGTGCTGATGGATGATATTAGTGTCATGTCTGCAGGTAGTCATCGTTATTCTGGGATTGACTGGAAAGTTGAATTAGATGCCGGCAGTAAATTTGATAGTTTGGCTAAAGGAAAGCGAGTTATTGTGGTTTCGGTTGATGTGGGCGTGATGCGCGTCAACGAAAAATAAAGGCCTGTTATTATTGAAATAACTTAATGAAAGCTGTTAAATTATTGTTATCGCTGTTGTTTATTATGTTGTCTTGCGCATTTCAGCCAGTAGTGCTTGCGCATGATGGTTCAGATTACCAAATACGTTATAAACCATTTGTCATCAAACAAAGCGGTTTATCGCAGGTTCAGCATTGCCAGAATGAAAGCTGTATAGCTGCGTTAATATCAATTGTGTTATCGGTAATAATTGCGGGTTCAGTGGTCGTGGTTAGTAATGTGGTTTTTTGCCTGGAAAAAGAAGGCGAGTGTCTGTTAAAAGAAGTGTGAAAATATGATAGTCACGTGATATTTGATTGGGTCGGCAATAAAAAAACTCGGCAGAACCGAGTTTTTTTATAATTTATTTGCAAGTGATACTGTTATTTAATTTTTGCTTCCTTATACATTACATGCTTACGAATAACGGGATCAAATTTTTTCATTTCCAGTTTTTCAGGCATCGTGCGTTTGTTTTTGGTCGTTGTATAATAATGACCGGTTTTCGCAGATGAAACCATTTTTATTTTTTCGCGCATGATGTTTCTCCTTAGACCTTTTCGCCGCGTGAACGCATTTCAGCTAATACTATATCGATACCTTTTTTATCGATAATACGCATGCCATTGGCAGTAACACGTATTTTCACATGGCGGTTCTCGCTCTCCACCCAAAAACGATGGGTATGTAAGTTAGGCAAGAAACGACGCCTTGTTCTGTTGTGAGCATGAGATACGTTGTTCCCAGCAACCGGACGTTTTCCAGTGACCTGACATACTCTAGACATTGTAGTTACTCCAAATCAGCAAAAGCTGGTTTATGTACATAGTTGTACGTAATTAGTTAAAACACAGTCCCGAGTAGAATTTACTCATACTTACTATCGATTAGCATTATCGACCAGGACTCTGAAAAATTGAGCCGGCAATTCTAACGGAGATTGAGATAGCTGACAAGTAAAATAGTACGGCTATTTCATTATCTGGAGACATATTATGGCTGTCGCCAGCCATGTATAATACGTTTTGGTGTCACGCGGTGTGCGCGAGACTTGTTACTTTTGGCTGAGAATTATAAAAATGGCACTGGATATCGTATTTATAGAAGATTTACGCATAGATACCATTATAGGTATTTACGATTGGGAAAGAAAAATTAAACAGACGATTGCGCTGGATATCGAGATGGCATGTGACAATATCCGTCCCGCCTCGAGCGAAAATATTGACGACGCGCTTAACTATAAAGCCGTCGCCAAACGTATGATTGCCTTCACCGAAGAGAGCCAATTTCAACTGGTTGAAACGCTGGCAGAGCGCTTGGTCGAAATAATACTGAATGAATTTTCTGTGCCCTGGTGTCGTCTAAAACTCAGTAAATTGGGCGCAGTAACTGGCTCTCGATCCGTTGGCGTTATTATCGAACGTGGACAGCGTTAGTCGAGTTTCGGATGGCGATAATCTATATCAGTTTGGGCAGTAATATCGACCGTGAACAAAATACGCGAGCGGGTATTAATGCATTGAGGCAGGCTTTTGGTGAACTGACGCTATCTTCAGTGTACGAGAGTGAGGCGGTAGGTTTTGCTGGCAATGCATTTTATAACATGGTCGTTGCCTGTGAGGTGTCTACACCGGTGTTTGAAACCAATGAGATATTGCGTGCAATCGAGGATGCTCACGGTCGTGATCGACGTGGGCCAAAATTTTCTTCGCGTACCCTTGATCTGGATTTATTGTTACCGTGTGTGATACTTGATCTGTACAACCATAAGGATTCGTTACGATCTGCGTAACAACAAAGTCACCAGTTGATGAATAAAAATGAGATGGGTCTCCAACGGTTCCAGAAGTATTTGCCGAACCAACGACATCTGAGGCTATACCTGTAATACTAT
>NVSH01000079.1 GCA_002401185.1 Gammaproteobacteria bacterium
TGTTTTGCGTGAACTGGGCGCACTGGAGCAGTTAGAGTAATTTATTCCACCCATCACGATCAGTCCTTTGAAAATGGTTGACGCCAGTACAAAATCTGCTAATCAACGAGAACGCGCAACCAGCTCAAAACGTCAGGGAAAAATAACATGACGGTAAATGTTGCTGAAGTCTGGTTATGGCAGCATCGTGTAGGTGCCGTAGCGCTTGACGAATTAGGTAACGGTGTTTTTGAATTCGATACCGATTTTTTAAAACTCGGCCTGGATATTGCGCCTATTATAATGCCGCTGGAGGACGCACGCCGTGGTCACGTCTTACATAGTTTCCCTGCGCTAAACAGAAAAACTTACAAACAACTTCCCGGTATGTTGGCAGATACTCTGCCCGACAAGTTTGGTCAGGCTATCGTCGATGTCTGGTTGGCAAGACAAGGTCGAAGCCCCGATGAATTTTCGATTATCGAACGACTATGTTATACCGGGTCACGTGCTATGGGCGCACTGGAATTTAAACCCAGCGTCATCAAACATCTTAATCAAACAGTAAGTATCGAACTCGATGAAATGGTTACCTTGATACAGGGTGTGATGACACACCGAAATGCACTTGATGTGACACTAACGAATGACGAACAGGAAACCAGGGCGCACTGCTTGATATATTGCGTATAGGCACTTCAGTGGGTGGCGCAAGAGCAAAAGCAGTCATCGCCTACAATGAAACCAGCGGAGAAGTGTTGTCCGGTCAGGCGGATGCACCAGTAGGATTTGAACATTGGTTATTAAAGTTTGATGGTATYAGTGATATCGAATTCGGTAAAACCACCGATTTCGGACGAATCGAATTTGCTTACTACAAGATGGCACTGGCCGCCGGTATCAATATGTCAGCAAGCCGTTTATTGGAAGAAAACGGTCGAGCGCATTTTATGACACGACGTTTTGATCGTATCGCGGGTAAAAAACTGCACCTACAATCACTCTGCGCGATACAGCATTATGACTTTAATTTGGCCGGGGCTTATGGTTATGAACAAGCTTTGATGACCATGCGTAAAATGAGGCTGTCAAAGAAAGAACAACGGCAACAATACCGACGCATGGTGTTTTATGTTGTGGCACGTAATCAGGAAGACCACACCAAAAACATAGCTTTCTTGATGAATCAACAAGGTCAGTGGTCACTTTCACCTGCATTCGACATGACCCATTCCTACAAACCAGGCGAAGGCTGGACACAGACGCACCAGATGTCGATCAACGGTAAACGAGACCATTTCAACAAACAAGACCTGTTAACCGTTGCGCACAATAATGATATTAAAAAAGCAGAAAATGTCATCGACGATGTGATGTTGGCCGTTAAACAATGGCCGACATACGCCGACGAAGCTGGTGTTAGCACAAATAAGATCGAAGCCATCAGCAAAGATCACCGTCTGACGTTATCCTGATTATTAAAAATCGATTGCTATCCGTTACGATAAAACTATAGAAAATGACATCGTTGACGACAACTAACATGATACACACTTATCGACATTGTAAATAATTAACACATACAGCATGGTTAGAATAGTTCGAAGCCTCCCATATGATGACCAGCCTGACAGTGAACAGATAACCGATCCGTCAAGGATCGTGCGTCTACTCGAACAGCTTTCCAAACACTATTCACCGCTCACTTTACAAATACAGGGACACAAAAAGCGCTATACCACTTGTATCATCGGTGTCGAGAAGCCCTATGTATTGTTGGATGAGCTCATGCCGAACACCGGTCACGAACATTTACTCGAATCGGGCAAGATTCAGGCCAGAGGAAAGCTCGATGGCGTAGATATCAGTTTTAGCACCACGCTCGAAAAAGTAGATCGACAGAAAAACCTGACGACCTATCATATGCACCTGCCCGCTAAACTCGAGTATCAGCAACGTCGTACGGCATACAGAGCGCGCATACCGGTATCGAAACAACTACGCGTGTTGATTGACGATGGCAGTAACAGACCCATCGAGGCTGAACTGCACGACCTTTCGCGCGGTGGTGCAGGTAAGATTATTCCAGAAGGACAAATCGCACTGAAACCCGGCCAGTTTTACCAATGTGTTATCGAGCTGCCGTGCGGCGATTGGCTATTTTGTACCGTAGAGATACGCTACTTGAAAAACATCCCGTCAAGAAAACGGCAATTACTTGGAACTCGCTTCGACGACCTTTCACCTATACAATCACGCCTCATCGGTCGTTGCATAAGCCAATTGGAACTCGAAGAAGTAAAAAAACGTGCGTCGTTAAAATAAAGGGCATATCTATCTAAGTCATGATTAGCGTCTACGCATATGTCAATGAGATCGAGGTTATCTATTCAATTCCTCGCGGTCATTCACAAACCGATACCGACACCAAAATGAAAACGTGGTCAATCCCGTAAACTTTATTTCGRCCACAGGTGTCATTGCTCACTGACAATAACGACATAATCATATGAACGCTAAATCGACCAGGACTATTATCCGACTTCTGAGATTCACCATCATCGATTAACGCCAGGACAATAATCGTTAATTCACTGGCATTGTGTTTATTCTCCGTATTGAGAATAAGCCACCCAAGCGTACTTTTCGCGACAGATAAGCATCAGCCCTGTCGTGTACCTGTTCAATGACAGGGCCGCCATCAAGCGCTTGTTTTATTTCAAGCGGAACCAGGCAGACAGCAATAAGATCGCCGTGAATCTACCTGAATAGATTGCCGATTTTAATTGCATCATCTCGTTTAGAAATACTCAAGGTATTAAAGGTTCAAATCATGTGTAATTAGAATGGTAACAGACGCTTCACAGGGCATTATTTATCAATTGGGCGCGATCTTGGGCTAAATCGTGGTTGCAATCGAAAAATTTTGCCACTGTCCGTTGAAAAATACAGCCAGCCCTGTGGGCTCTGTGCCAGCGCACGTATGCGTTCATCAAGGCGTTCGAGCATGCGTTCTTCTTTTATTGCTTCACCCTGCATCGACAGCACGATACGATTGATATGCCTTAATTTCAAAGCGCCAGAAAAAAGATCACCTTTCCAGTCTGGGAATGCATCCCCCGAATAAAACAGCAAACTGCCCGGGGCAATAGAAGGTGTATAGACTTTTACCGGTTGCTCCATGCCTTTACGGTGCGTGCCTTCACCAACATCGAATGGCCCCCAATACTCTTTACCATAAGAGATAATCGGCCAGCCATAATTTGCACCAGGGTGTATCAGATTAATCTCATCACCACCACGCGGGCCGTGTTCTATCGACCAGAGTCGTCTGTTTTTAACATCATAAGCCAGGCCCTGTGGATTTCTATGCCCATAACTCCAAACTTCAGGTAACAACTGCTTGTTATTCGAATAAGGATTATCGATAGGCACACTACCATCAAGGTTTAAGCGAATGATAGAACCTGCATGATTACTTAAGTCCTGCGCATTCTTACGTATGCCCCGATCACCGATAGAAAAAAACACATGCCCCTGTTTGTCAAACGTAATACGACTGCCGAAATGATAACTCTCCGCTGTTGCAGAGTTTGTTACCAATAATTCTTGCCAGTTTGAAAAAGTATCAGCATCGAGTTTAGCGCGGGCTAATACCGTCACCCCCTGATCGTTAACTGACTTTACATAGGTGAAATAAATCCAGCCATCTTTTTTGTAATTTGGTGAGCGCGCCACATCCAGCATGCCGCCCTGTCCATTAGCCAGAACATCGGGCACATTGTTTAACAAAAGTACACGACCTTTATTAATGTCAACTAGCCGTATCGCACCATTACGCTCTGTCACCAGTAATTGATTTTCAGATAAAAAACTCAAACCCCAGGCAACACCCATGCCATTAACAACCTGCTCAAGTGTATAGTTCATGTTTTTATTGCCTGACTCGATCTGTGTAGAATAGACAGGCGCCGAGATACAACAATAAAATATGAATGATAGAATTTTAAGCATAAGATCAAAGCTGAAGTGAATCATTGTAACTACTGTAATCCCACTATGAAATAAAAGGAAATTTATATGAACGCCATCATTAAAATTATCATCGTTGTGTTACTTACCAGTCTGTCTGCAGCTGGTTGTTCCAGTACACCTGCACCAAAGAACGACCCGTATAATCAAGCCGATTCTCAGCGATCAAGAGCGCATCAAACGCAGGAAGAATTATCTTCAGAAACATCTAAAGATTAACCTGCTATCTGTTTAATACTACGAACAGCAGGTCGTCATTATTACGTTCTGTTATTTTGGTTATATGCCGGTTGATTTCACAGCAACTTCATCTCGCTTAGTTTTGCAGACATATCTCCTTAAGATTAATCAATCCTTGCCGTTATTTCTGTTGTAATACCAAGAAATTTAAATGCTCATTGCCAACATCTATATCAACGCCAAAAACTGAGTTAAAGAAATAGTCGGTAAACACAGGTACGAAAAATGCTCACAAGATTAATTAAATTATTCAGTAATAAGGAGACTGTTAGATTGCTCTCACCCGCTGTTGATAATATAGCGGATAATAAAATTCATAACGCAGTTACGCAAGTCCATTATCATGCTGACTGGTTAGAAATAGAGAAGAAGTTTACTGGCATGTTGTTGGGTTGCAACTCGATGGTATACGGCCCGATGAGCGAGTTTGAAAAATCCCTACTCGCTTCGATGTATAAGACATACCTGAAAAAGCCGATACCGGAGAATCTTGTACCCAGAWTGCCCGCTGTCATTCCAAAAGTCATGCAAGCATTACAATCTGATAAAACCGATGTGGGGAGCCTAACCAATATTCTATCAAATGATGCTGTACTGGTCAGTGAGGTATTAAAACTCGCGAACAGTGCTTACTACAGTAATTCACAGACTTATAAATCGCTGGAACAGGCGATAATAAAAATCGGCTTCAATGGTATCCGACAGATGGTCCTAAACGCTGCCATGAAACCAATTTTAAACAATACATCTAGCCATTTTGTTAAAATAGCCAGTGGGTATTTATGGGATAAAACCATGAATGCAAGCTTGCTGAGTGACTGCGTAGCCCATAAGTTTCAGGAAAATCGTTTTTATGCCTACCTTTSCAGTCTCACACTGCAAACAGGTATGACAGTATTACTTAAAGACATCGATAACGCTTTTAACGATAGAGATGTGCCGCGAAGCAAAGCCTTTAGTGAAAAACTCAACCGCTACGCACTCGAGGTTTCGGCCAGAATAATTGAAAGTTGGCAGTTCCCTGAAGCTGTTGCTAACGCTTTACGAGAACAGGCCATACATGACACACCCGAAAAAATGTCCCAGCTAGGTTCCATTACTTTTATGTCAGACAAATTAGCAAAAGTTAATCTGCTGATGAAAAATCATCACCTGACAAACATGGATATCGATTTATCAACGCTGGTGCCTGCTGACACAGCTTATGCTTATAACCATTGCACAAAAAATATCAGCACACTCTGATTCTATTCCCCATTTTTAGCGAAAATATCTTCCTTACAAATAAATCAGATTTTTCGTCATCGTTCGAGAGATGCCCTAAAATTATTGATGAGAGTGCAGAAATATTGGAACCGCTAGCGAATAGTCAAAACCGTTCARGTATTGATTTTCTATTGGGGTAAAAATAAACGGCTAAACCGCTATCATCCCTGCTAATTGCACTCTATAGCGTTGCGCTGCTTCAGGGTCGTTTGGCGCAAGAGTATTGATGATGGTAACAATCATCTCACGCGCAGCACCTTCTTTATAATCTGCATTGTTGCTCTGAATGTAAAATAAATGATCTAACGCTTGCTTGACGTTATGCTGCGCAATCTCGCATATCGCGCAATCAAAACGGGCTTGATAATCATCGGGGTTTTCCCGTAGCGTTTCTTTTAAAACTTGCAGGCCGGCCGTTTTAGCCGCCTCTTCAATTATCCATAACTGACCGGTAAGGCTGAGACCGGTTTCACTTTCTTTAATGCCATCGGGTAGACGATTGAACAAACCACGTGCCTGATCAAGTTCACTCCTATCGATAAATATCTGCACCATATCCATCGCCACGTTCGTGTTAGAGGGGTCTTGTTGGATGGCAAGCGTCAACAACATGATGGCATCATGGGTTTCACCCTGTATGTGTAGCTCACGCGCCTGCAGGCGTCGCTCTTCTGTTTCATTAACGATACCGAAACTTTTCAATAAGGCTCTAGCTTCTGTTTCGCTTAACTTGCCCTCTTCTGAAACAACCTCTTTCTTATCGACAAAAACTTTTAAGGTAGGTATGTTTTTAATATTGTATCGTTCGACAAGTTCTGCATTCTCATCGATATCGACTTTAGCAAATACGAATTCTTCAGCGAACTCAGTAGCCAGCGAAGCAAACATCTCGGCAGATTGATTGCAGGGCTCAGACCACATGTTCATAAAAACAACAAACACAGGTGCCTTATCGGAATTACCAATGACATATTTCTCAAAACCTGTGTTACTAACTTCTAATACAAGTGCTTTATTACTCATGATATATCTCTGATATCTGATTAGCGCCATTATAACAACTACGATGCGATAGCTCTAAGTTAATCTGGTTTCTCTTTGTGGTATATTGCATCGTATACCACAACTAACAGCCATCTTTTATTACGGATGCAATAATGGAAGGTAAGGTAAGAATCGACAACGATAGATACTTACCTCACACAAAAAACGGAGCACACTGAAATCAAATCGGGCTGATAAGTTCTTTAGCCTCTTCCCTCGAATTATTTACCCGTTTATCCACTCTATAAACGTTAAAATCTGTCAGGCCGCCGTCGAGAAGTAGTGATTTATCCTCCTTACTCTGCAACCATTGTCGAGCAAGTTCAACACTCAGCATCACCGGCATACGACTGTGCAGATGTTGTAGCGAACCTTTCGATTCCGTTGTAATAATGGTGCAAGATTTTAACGTAGCATCACCGAAACGGCATTCATCCCACAAGCCAGCAAACACCAGTGGTTCGCCATCTTCCGAGGTTAGAAAATACGGTTGTTTTTCACCTTGTTCTGCCTGCCATTCGTAATACCCCAGAGCGGGAATAAGACATTTCTGATTAGAACGCCAGGCATTGCGAAAAGCCGGTTTAGATTCGATAGACTCAATGCGCGCATTAAAGGTGGCATATTTTGTCGAGATTGCCTTCGACCACGAAGGCACCAGCCCCCAACGCATAGCATGGCACTTACCTTCAACAAAAACCCCGATCTGAGAAGCTGGCGAAACATTGTAACGCTCGAACAACTCGTCAGGCCATTCCTGCATAAACTCAAGCCAGGCATTGGAGGGTTTTAAAGCACTGGAGAATCGTCCGCACATTGGTTGTTACTTATTAGTTTATGAAACTATTTGAACCCTTTAACTTTATTAGAACAAGCCCTTCAATTTGTCCTTTATCTTATCTTTTTGCTCGTCTAGCTTGCTGTCAGATTTTTCTTTAAGTCTGGTTTTTTCTGCATCAATTTTTGCCTGCGCCTTTATTTTGAGTTTATTCAGCTCTACGTCGATTAAATCTTTTTTGATAACATCACTAGCACGGTCAGTTAAACGTTTTAATATTTCACTAGCAAGCTCCGTAGCCGTTGCACCCTTTTTACCACCAAGGTTAGTCATGTCCAACCCCGGTAATTTTAACTGCAATTCTTTGTTATTCAGCGCCGCTACCCGAGCATGAATATTGCCATCGGTAAACGTCAAGCGACGGATAATTAAACGTGGTTCTTTGGCGTTACCATCAGCAGCTGCCGGTGATTTATTATCCTGTGCTGCGGAAGTTGACCCAGAGGCAAGGTTTTTCTTCAACGCATTTAAGTTGGTTTTATTATCTTCATTAATCTCGACAAACACCTGTGGTGCAAGCACAGTAATTTCGTTGATGATATAAGGCTCTTCCTGCAGAGACGCTAAATCAATATCAACGCGTATTTCACCCAATGAAAATGCATAAGGTAAATCATAGCCACCAGGATTACCAACAGTCAGGCCAGTAATGCCAGCCGCTCCGTCAGTGAGATTTATGTTGACACCATCAACCCGTACAGACGTCTGCGTGGCTTCACTGCCATATTTTTCAATCGCAGCTTCGACTATGCTATCAAGGTTAGTCAGTACATAATAAACGCTACCTGCAATAGCTATAATAATGACCAGCACCACACCGATAAAGAGTTTTTTCATATTGTCTTCCTTAAATTTACTTACATATCATTAAAATAATATACAAGATTAACAGATTGAACGTTAAAGAGGATGATGGAGTTATTAACTTAACTTTTGAACGTAATAGTTAATCCTTCAGTCCCAAATTTAGTAGATAAGTTTGCCTCATGCTGAATGCCTCCACTTCCAAGGAGGTATTGGATTTAATTGTTTCCATAACCCAACCTTCTTTAATTTAGCCCAACGCTCCAGACGATTTAGTTGATTTTTTCGTTTATTTGAAAGATGACCATAATACCTACGCATAACCCATGCATGACCTAATGTGACCATTCTTTCATTCACATTCGTGATACCATAAAAAACCTTCGCCGTCTTTTCAAGAGACTGTTCAAGTAAACTTGCAACATCACGCTTCGGATTATAATAATCCCC
>NVSH01000080.1 GCA_002401185.1 Gammaproteobacteria bacterium
CTTCGATAATCAATACGTAACTTTAGGTGATACGTTTTACGTAAAGACGGACCCTACACCTGTTAATCATCCAACATTAATTAAATTTAATGATGACCTTGCAGCAATGTTGGGTTTATCTGTGACCGACCTAAATACAACGGACGGCGCTGCCATTTTTTCGGGCAATGTCATTCCTGATGGTGCTGAGCCATTAGCGATGGCCTATGCAGGTCATCAATTTGGTGGTTTTAATCCACAGCTGGGTGATGGACGCGCTATTTTACTGGGTGAGATTGTAAGCCCAGACAACAAACATTATGACTTGCAGTTAAAAGGTTCTGGACGCACAGCTTTTTCACGAGCGGGTGATGGTCGTGCTGCATTGGGTCCGGTATTGCGTGAATACCTGGTCAGCGAAGCAATGTTTAAACTGGGCGTGCCTACCACGCGCGCGTTGGCTGCAGTCACCACAGGCGAAAATGTGGTGCGTGGACGTTTATTACCTGGTGGCATCATTACTCGCATAGCAACAAGTTTTGTTCGTGTTGGTACGTTTCAGTATTTCTCAGCAAAGGGTGATATGGACGCAGTTAAACAATTGGCAGATTTCGTCATCGAGCGTATCTATCCGCAGGCAAGTGAAACAGAAAATCCTTATGTGACATTTTTACAGTTGGTTATCGATCGACAGGCGGTCTTGATCGCACAGTGGATGACACTGGGTTTTATCCATGGCGTGATGAATACCGACAACATGTCGATAGCCGGTGAAACGATAGATTATGGGCCGTGTGCATTTATGGACGACTTTGATCACGATCAGGTGTTTAGTTCCATTGATCGACGAGGACGTTATGCCTATAGCAATCAACCGTCCATTGGTTTGTGGGATTTAACGCGATTGGCAGAAACGTTATTGCCGTTACTCGCAAAGGACACAGACACGGCAACTGAAGTCGCCAAGAATGCTTTAAATGGCTACATTAAATCCAGCCATAAATATTGGTTGGTTGGTATGCGAGCCAAGTGTGGCCTGACCGTGGGTTCGACGGAAAAGGCCGTGCAAACAGGTGAGGATGATAAAATGCTTATCGAAGAATTGTTTGATACCATGGCTGATAACCGTGCTGATTTCACATTGATGTTTTTTCATCTTTCACGGTTGTCGAAAAAACGAGAGGCAGATTTGTCAGAACATGATAACGCCTGTAGAGCGTTGTTTGATAACCCGAAACAGTTCGATGAATGGGCGGTTAAATGGCGCAAGCGTTTAAGTGCAGAGTTAGATAGTGATGCACAGCGGCAGGCGAAAATGCAGGCAGTAAACCCGGTTTATATTCCTCGTAATCATCAGATAGAAGCCGCGATTAGGGCGGCGGAAGATAACAATGATTTTTCTGTGTTCCATGCGTTACATGAGGTATTGCAAAACCCGTATGTAATACAGCAAGGAAAGGACAGATTTATGTTGCCACCTGAACCTGATGAGGTTGTTATCGAAACATTTTGTGGTACGTAATATCCGTTAGCGTGATGCAATAAGGCCGCCATGCTGCGGCCTAAGATACTTTATCTGTAAGTATCCCTGGATAATCGGCAATACCCGGATTACTAGCAACACCGACCAGCTTAGGGTGATTAATCTTAGGCATTATTAATACGTTATTGTTGTCCTTGTTACGAATAATATAATCGCGAACCACATCCCACATCAAACGACCATCCGGTGTTTGATTAACCTGAGCCCAGCCAGCAATTTTATACGTTTTACTGGCTTCTATAAGCTCGCCATTATCTAATCGTGCATCAGTAATGCGTTGGTATAATGGTTTGGCAGGGTCGATGGTGTAGTCCATGCCGCCTACACGTACCATGTCGCCGCCTGATTGTAAGTAGGGGTCGGTATCGAATAAATTGTCGGCCACTTGTTCCAATATGTTTAACAGGCTCTTGCCTGTCATCTCAGATACATACGTTTCGCCATAGGTTAACGCGCATTGGGACATGACATCTTCCATGGTTATCCAGTCACCCTTTAATGTGGTTGTTCCCCAGCGAACGCCGGCAGACATCGCAATATCGGCGTCGTATTCTTCACGTAAGGCATTACATAAAATCTGGTCCCAGGTGCCCATGAAATTGCCACGACGATAGAGTAAGCGGTCGGCGATGGCGAGTTTTTCATCGAGAATTTCAGTGTAGGTTTTACCCAGGCGTGTGGTGTTGTAAAACCTGTCTTTTGCGCGGCTCTCGATAATTTTTTCGTCGTACTGGGTATTACGCATCTGGTCGATGAATGCCTGCATCTCTTCATCTGCATGTAATGCATTAGATATGACCGGTAACATATTGTAATGCATGCTTTTAATCTTTCCATCGACAATGTCAAAGTCCATGACGCCAAGAAATTTACCATTAGAGCCAGCATTGGTAACCCAGCAGTCGTGGCCTTCTATATTTTTTACTTTGATAGGTTGCGGTACACCATCGTGGGTGTGGCCGCCGAATACCGCATTCAAACCGGGTATGCGCTCAGCCATTTTGATATCAACATCCATACCGTTGTGCGACAGTAAAACGATAGCATCAGGTTGTTCGTCTTCGCGTATGGTCGCAACCAGATCGATCATATCGTCTTCACGCAGGCCAAACGACCAGTCGGGAAAGAATTCTGGTGGGTTAGCGTTGCCTGTGCGTGGAAATGCCTGACCGATAATACAAATTTTTGCGCCATTGATCTGTTTGATGACATAGGGTTGAAAGGCATGTCCAGAATCTTCGTCATATAAACCACGACCATCAAAGGTCTCGACCATTTCTGTGTAACTGTCGTTCATCAAAGAGTCTTCATTAACACGCACGTTCTGACCGATGAAATCTCCTTTGAACAGGGTGACGTTGCTTAATACTTCCTCTTCTCTGTAGGTGAATTCCCAGTGACCCACCATGACATCGATGCCTAGAATATTAGAGGCTTCCACCATATCGACACCACGTGTCCACAGTGATGTTGCCGAACCTTGCCAGAGATCACCGCCGTCAAGTGTTATTGTATTTTGTCGGCCGCCGGCTTGCTTGCGTAGGCGGTCTAACAAAGTTTTCATCTGAGGAAAACCGCCCATCTTGCCATATTTTTTTGCGGCATTATCAAAGTCCAGATAGGTGTAGGCATACGATTCTGGGGTATCTTGTTTCAGATTCATTGCTTTTAACAGTTGCTTACCGACCAGATGAGGCGGGCGTCCGAATGCTTCGCCGACACCAAGGTTTACGTTGGGCTCTCTGAAATAAACAGGTTGTAACTGGCCATGGAAATCGGTGGTGTGCAAAATGCGAACATTGCCTTGCATCGGCAAATCGTAAAAATCGTTGTTTGCTTTTTTATCACAGGCGGATAAAAGTCCCGTGGCACTAGTGGTTGCGCTTATTCCTATCAATTTTAAAAAGGTTCTGCGATCGATAGTAGCCATAAAAAATCCTGTGAAAATGTATTTTTGTTACGAGATAAGATAGTAACGCAAATTAATCACAATGGTTAGATAGTGCAATCTAAATAGATTATGGCGCTATAGAAACAGATTATTAGCAGACGACTTTATATAGCTTGTGTAATATCCATGTTCTCTATGAACAGGTTAATCCTTTTAATTGTTGGTTGCAGTATTTACAGCGTGTCGGCTTTAGCGGATATCGTGAAACCAGCGCTCGTCGAGATTACCGTTACACAAGAGCGACGGATACAAGTGGAAGTGCGTGCCAGTATCGAAGCTTTATTGACAGGTATTAATGCCAGATATAAAAACACCAAAGACGCGCCTAATGCTGAAAAATATGATGATTTTCGGCAAATGTCTTCACAGCAATTATTACGGGCATTTAGCCATTTCAAACATACATTTCTAAATTCGATTTCGCTTAAAACAACAGATGATGTTGTATTGCTAACAATGGATGTTGTTGAAATTCCACCGACAGGTTATACCAAAGTCCCTCGAATCAGCGTTATTAAGTTATCGGGTTATTTACCCGCGTCAGCAGATCAGTTGCAATGGTATTACCCGGCCATCTTTGGTGACAATGCTGTGCGCGTTAAACAGGTAGATGAAGATGAGCGTCGTTGGTATTGGTCGCAATGGCAATGGTTGAGAAACGACGAGGCAAGTAAGTCATTTTCATTGACAGAAATAGTCGCCAGGCAATCAACGGTAGAGACCATGGGTGCTTATAGTCTGTTTGGTTTTAAACATATCGTACCCAATGGTCTTGATCACATACTTTTTATACTTGGATTGTTTTTACTGTCTAGTCACTGGCGTGCATTGTTGTGGCAGGTGACGATGTTTACGGTAGCGCATACGATTACTCTGGGTCTAGCGATGAATAACATAGTACAATTACCGGCTGCGGTGGTTGAGCCATTGATCGCACTATCTATCGCCTATGTCGGCATAGAAAACCTGTATGTTAAAAAATTACGACAACGTCGTCTAATTTTGGTTTTTATCTTTGGTTTATTGCATGGCCTGGGGTTTGCCGAAGTTCTGTCAGGGTTTGGCTTGCCCGATGATGATTTTGTCATCGCATTAATCAGTTTTAATGTGGGCGTTGAATTTGGCCAACTTTTTGTCTTGCTAATGGCTTATGCATTGTTTAGGTTTGGTTTTAAAACGCAGCAACATTATCGACGCTGTATTGTCATTCCGGGTTCCGTAGTAATATCATTTATTGGTGGTTACTGGTTTTTAGAAAGGTTGCAATTGTTTTGAGAGAATGTAAATGTTGATGAAAACTGTTTTTGTTAAACGTATAAGTACCCAATTACTATTTATATTATCGTCTTTAATGCTTGTCTCCTGTGCGAGTACCAGCATAACGGATAGCTGGCTTGAGGAGGAAAACCAGAAGTCATACCGTCATCCAATGATTATCGGTATCTCGGATAGTCAACAGACAAGGCAGATATTTGAAAAACACCTAACTTCAGTTTTGAAGAAAAAGAATATTGTAGCAACACCAAGTTACAAGCTCATCAACAGTAAACAGAAGATTAGTCGAGAGTCTGTCCTCAGTGCTATACAGGGTACCGAGATTGATTCAGTGCTGGTTACTTACCTGGTGTCGGCTGATACCAAGATGGTGCCTCATGATTCTCCCGTGAACCCTGGCTATTCTGGTAATGCTGAAAATCATATGATCTCTGATACCTTGGTATCCAGTCGTGGCCGATCTAATGCAGCAGAGATCATCAGCCTGAAAAATGATTTTTATGATGCGCAGACAAAAAAAGTGGTTTGGTCGGTACAGACCAGAACGGTAGCGCCTGACTCCATCGATGAAGTCGTTATCGCTGTGACCGAGTTATTAGTTAATCGGTTGCTTGATGATGGTATATTGAACGAATGATAGCGCATCAATGGTTTATAAACGTTATTACTTATTGGTGTTTTATATAACACTTGTTATTATCCTATCAGTTAGATTTAAACTTAAAGGAAGAATCGTATGAACCTGCTTACCCAGTCTATTAACAAAGTAGTCGTGATCGCCAGCATTATCTTTTTGGTGTCATCATGTACTAACACCAAAATTTCACAATCATGGGTAGACCCTGATTTGAAAAAATCCTACAACGATATTTTAATTATCGGCATTGGCGAAAGTGAACAAAACCGTCGCGCCTACGAAAGTTACTTTTCTACCGCCTTAGAAGAAAAAGGCATCGAAGCCCTTGCGAGTTATAAGTTGATTAAAAGTAATGCAAAAATAGATAGGGAAACGATTGGCAAAGCGATTAAAGGTTTGAATGTGGACGGTGTTATCGTAACGCATCTTACCGCTGTGGACGAAGAAACTATCTACCGACCTTCGATGGACTACATGCCGATGTATGGTGGTGGTTATTATGGTGGTCTTTACAGCTATTATCCGCATGTTAATGCCTACGTGACACGTCCGGGTTATTACGAAACACATGAAACTTATACACTCGAAACCAATCTGTATGATGTGGAATCTGAAGAACTGGTCTGGTCTGCGCGTAGTCGTAGCTTTGCACCAGAATCGGTTGATGAAGTTATTACCGATCTGACAAAATTGTTGATTGAAGAATTAATTGATAAAGGACTCATCAAGAAAAAATAAAGGGTAAGTAAAGAAGTAGGGCTGGTAAGCATGTACTTAATCACATGTTTACCGGTCTGTTAATTTGATATTTATTGTTATAGAACTAATTAATCGTTACAGGCAAAGTTTCAATCAAATAATGTTCCAACCTAAAGAACTTTTTATCGGTCTGCGCTACATCCGCGCCAGACGAAAAAACCATTATGTTTCATTCATCGCGTTTATCTCAATCGCTGGCGTGGCATTAGGCGTATTTGCGCTGATTGTCGTGCTTTCAGTGATGAACGGTTTTGGTAATGAGTTACGAGACCGTACCTTAAGTATGACGTCACATGCCACGGTGACAGGTTACGATGGTTATCTGCGAGATTGGCCAGCGGTTTTGGAAAAAGTAGAAAAAAATAATGAAGTCGTTGCCGGGGCGCCTTACATACGTAAAGAAGTGATGCTATCTAATGGACGACGGGTTAGTGGGTCACTCATCCGTGGCGTACAGCCAGCAATGGAAAGCAAAGTCTCATTGATCGAATCGAAAATGATCTCGGGTAGTTTGCATGATTTAAAAGCAGGCGAGTACGGTATCGTTCTGGGGCGTGAGTTGGCTAATACGCTCGGCGTTTATGAAGGTGACCGCATAACCGTTATAACACCCCAGGCGAGTATAACGGCAATAGGTGTTATGCCCAGGCTACGTCGTTTTCGCGTGGTCGGTGTGTTTGAAGTTGGTATGCACCAATACGATGCTGCGATGGCTTATATACACCTTCAGGACGCATCAAAACTGTTTAGTTTTAAAGACAAGGTCAGTGGGGTTCGTTTGAAGTTAACCGACCTGTTTGAGGCGCCGCGCATTACCCGTGAGATAGAAAGAAATTTCGGCGTAGATTACTGGGTGAGAGACTGGTCGAAACAACATAAAAATTTCTTTCGAGCATTACAAACAGAAAAAACGGTGATGTTTATTATCTTGCTACTGATGGTTTCGGTGGCAGCATTAAATATCGTGTCGACCCTGATGATGACGGTTACTGATAAGGAGTCAGACATCGCTATCCTGCGTGCTCTGGGTATGCGGCCATCGAGCATCATGACGATATTTATTATTCAGGGGGCTTTCATTGGTTTCTTTGGTACCTTAATCGGCGTTGGTGCCGGTGTGCCTGTCGCGCTTCATGTTTTTGAGATCGTCTCCTGGTTAGAGCAATTGTTCAACACCGACTTTTTGCCTAGCGATGTCTATTACATTAGTGATGTCGTCGCCGATGTTAGGGTTAGCGATGTTGTAACATACGCATTATCTGCTTTTTCAGTAACCATACTTGCGACCATCTATCCTGCCTGGCGAGCTTCACGTACCTTGCCAGCCGAAGCCCTTCGATACGAATAAGTAGGCAGTCAATACATTATGCTTCAAGCTAAAAACATAGCAAAAGATTATAACGATGGCGCACGTGACGATCTGCACGTATTACGCGACATTACATTCAACCTGGACAAGGCAGAAACATCGGCCATCATCGGCACGTCGGGTTCGGGTAAAACAACGTTGTTAAATATCCTCGGTGGTCTGGATACGCCATCGAGTGGTCACGTGTTGTTAAATGGACTCGATGTGCATAAATTGAGCGAGAAAAAGCGTTGCACGATTAGAAACAAATACTTTGGTTTCATCTACCAGTTTCATCACCTGTTACCCGAATTTACCGCTGTAGAAAATGTAGCAATGCCACTGTTGATTAGAGGCGGTTCAGTAGAACAGGCAAAACAGAGTGCAGAAAAAGTGTTGGATGATGTTGGCCTAAAACATCGTTTGCACCATAAACCCAGTGAGTTGTCCGGCGGAGAGCGCCAACGTGCAGCGATAGCGCGTGCACTCGTGCATCGTCCCGATTGCATTTTTGCCGATGAACCAACAGGTAATCTCGACAGAAAAAATGCAGAACATGCGATTGATCTCATCGTTAATCTAAACAAAGAATACAATACATCACTTATCATCGTTACCCATGACCATGACATTGCCGAGCGCATGGATACGATTTATACGCTCGAAGATGGTGTGTTGAGTAAGGTTTAATAGGGGATTATTTTAGGTTTGGTACGTTTTAGATGGAAGCTGAGTATTTCATAGAAAATTAAAATTGTTTTATCGTCTGTTCTACATGACGTATTTATTAATTCAATATTTACTTACTTATTACCATAGGCAATTGATTTTTTTAATTTATCTTTATAAAGCGTATTATTATGACGTAATAAACTACGTCATATATGATGTCTATTTGTAGTTATGTTGTAAAAATAAAAAGATACTGAGGTGGGTTTTTAGGTTAAAGTTTTGTTAATTTAATCTTGTTGTTTTTTTTAACAGGCAATTTTAAGCAAGGTCATCGTTAGGTTATTTATGTAAACGGATATTTACATTTAAAGTTAATCGCCAGCATCATTTGTTTGGTTTTATATAATTCGCAACATTAAACTTAATCGCTCGCTCTACTCTGTAACCCAGTGCAA
>NVSH01000081.1 GCA_002401185.1 Gammaproteobacteria bacterium
CGTTTATGTCGTGTGGCGCACGGTTACCGGTTTATGCCTTATTTGTTGCTGCTTTTTTTCCAAGCAATGGGCAGAACCTGGTTTTCGCGCTTTRCCTTATCGGTATTACTGTCGCTGTGCTTAYGGGCTTCTTGATGAAACGCACCATCCTTTCAGGCGAGAGCAGCGGTTTCATGATGGAACTACCGCCTTATCATATGCCTACTCTCAAAGGCATTTTATTGCGCACCTGGGATCGCGTACGCCTGTTTATCCGAGACGCGGGGAAAGTAATCGTGGTGATGGTCTTAGTCATCAATGTACTCAGCGCCATAGGCACCGATGGTTCTTTTGCACACGACAACACCGAAGACTCAGTGCTAGCAACGATAAGTAAAGCTGCCACCCCGGTATTTGCACCGATGGGAATAAATGAAGATAACTGGCCCGCTGTTTTAGGTATTATCTCTGGCGTACTCGCTAAAGAAGTTGTGGTAGGCACATTAGACACCCTATATTCACAGCTAGCCAGAGAAGACGCAGGGCATATTATCGATGAGAAAGTTTTTGATTTCTGGCAAGCCATTAGTGATGCTGTTGCCACTGTGCCAGAGAACCTCGCAGCGGTTACCGGTATGCTTGCTGACCCATTACAGATGGATGTTGGCAACATTGAAACACTCGAAGCTGCCGCTGCCGCGCAAGAGGTGGACAATGCAACTTTCGGTGCCATGATCAAACGTTTCGATGGCCAGGTCGGTGCGTTTGCTTACCTCTTATTTGTACTGTTGTACTTTCCCTGTGTTGCCGTCATCGGCGCCATTCGTCGTGAAGCCGGTACACCCTGGGCTGTGTTTGTTGCGTGCTGGACGACGGCCATCGCCTACATTACCGCCACCAGTTATTACCAAATAGGCACTTTTGCTCAACACCCCCTATTTTCCAGCTTATGGTTATCAGGTGTTGTGGTATTATTTATCGCATTGGTAATAGGCCTTCGACATTGGGCCCATAAAGACAACGTACAGCAGCCTGATACCACTGAAATTAGCGCATAACTATACACACCTACCGTTACATAATGATTTTATCTGATATACGCAATTACTTAAAACAGCGTAACCAATGCACCTTAAGTGACATAGCGCTACATTTTGACACGGATGCTGATGCCGTTCGTGGCATGCTCGATATCTGGATTAAAAAAGGTAAAATTGAAAAAAGTTACGCTACTGCTTCTTGTGGCACAAGCTGCCAGGCATGTGACCCTGCCGCGACCGAAGTATATTTCTGGTGCGAAAGCACCACTGAAAACAAAATTGATGTCAATATCCCAAGCAATTGCACACATAATTAACACACCATATTACATCGCCTGGAATTAAACTTTTTATATCACATCCTTAAACTAAATAATCACCAGTTTTCCACTGCCGGCTCTGTCAATAACTGTGGCTTTATTTTCTCAGCGCTAACCGGTCGCCCAAGCAAGAAACCCTGTTGCTGATCACAACCTGCTTCACGCATAAACCAATATTGTTCACTTTTTTCTACGCCCTTAGCAATGGCTTGCATACCTAGATCTTTTACCATGTTGATAAGCGAGCATATGATTATCTCGCATCGTTTAGAATTGCCTATGCCGTGAACAAAACTCTGATCAATCGTTACCGTACTAATCGGCAACACACTCAAACCAGTTAGAGGTGACTGCCCGCTGCCAACGTTATCCATACTGAATTCAACACCATAATTCTTTAATGTCTCGCAAAAAACAAGCACCTTTCGAATATCGCGCATATAGGTTGTCTCTGTTATCTCAAATTCAAAGTCAGATAACAGTACACCGTGTTTTTCACTGAGTTCAATAACTTTTTGCGWATAATAAATACTCTCACAAGAGAGTACTGAAACATTAACAGCAATTTTCAGATTAGGGTTAACCGTGCTTTGTAGTTTTTTCAGATCGATGCAAGAACGCTCAAAAACCCACAAGTCCAGTGAAAAAATTAAGCCATGCTCTTCTGCAGATGAAATAAAAACTTCGGGATAAAATAAACCAATACCTGGACGACGCCACCGAACCAACGATTCTAAAACATTGGCTCTGCCTGATACCACATCGTAACGTGGTTGATAATGCAGACGCAGCTCATCGTTGCAGATCGCAGATCGCAAGTTTGAAACAAACTTATCATGCTGCTCTACTGAACTCTGGTTCCTTGCTATCGCGGCGCGTCCATTCTTAGAAAAAATATTATTTTTCATAAGTAACCCGTTAGATATCTCATATAATAGCTCTTAAAATGCATTTTTTCAGCACTTAAAAAAACTATTTCCCTCCTGAGCAGTTAAGAAAACACTGTATATAGCTATATAATACATTGGCTTATCAATAAATAAGCATTGCAGCCTATATACCCAGTGGTTAAATATTCGCGATTATCCACCGTAACGGAAGAATAAAGTCACTTTCACTAAACTATAGCTGACGCTGAGCGCCATCCACTTTAATAACTACACGACGATTTTGCGCACGACCTTCACGAGTATTATTGTCTGCAATGGGGTTACTTTCACCAAAACCAACAGTCGTTATCTTATCCGGGTTTGCGCCGTTGGCGACCAACTCTGCTTTTACCGCTTCGGCACGTTTTTCAGAAAGTTGCTGGTTGAACGATGCAGCGCCACGGTCATCAGTATAACCTTCAATGATGACAGCATTAACCGTTTCACCTTTAAATTGATTCATTAGCTCGACTACAGCAGCTTTTCCTTCTGCACTTAAGGTGCTCCCACCCAATGCAAATGTCGCGCCTGAGGCCAGGCTCAATTTTGTATATTGTGGTGCAACAGTATTCGATGTAGCTGGCGTTGCCGCCTTTGTTTTTACTGGTGCAGTAGCAGATTGCACAGCTGCTTTACTAACACGACCTTCGCAGCCATCGAGAGACTCTTTTTCAGTCCAATAAATTGTACGCAAACATAAACCAGATCCATCGCGAACATAGGAGTCTTGACTATCGGTCCAATATGGGTTTTTATGCGCCGATACTTGTGTGGTGGTTGCGCATAAGAGTAATGCCGCTAATGTTTTCATTTTCATGTAAATACCTTTTAATAATTAAATGTTATGTTAAGACTAATAAACGAACACTAAATATTAGCGTATCGTAAACATCTCAAAGAAATAAACTTCCAGGGTAAATTAATTGTAACCCTGTAATGACAATCAAATCCAAGCCACATTATGAACGATGCAGACGCCAAAGACTAGCGAATAACATTTATTATAATCAATCAGTTAACCTAACAACGCTTTCAAACCATCCAGATGTGACTTAGCTTTATCCTGTGTAGATTTTTGTTTTGAAGCCTTGCCACCCAACCACTCAATATCATCTTCTGGTAGCTCTTCAAGAAAACGACTCGGCTCACAGAGTATTTTTTCACCATAACGCTTTCTTGTTCTCGCCATAGTCATGGTTAAACTTTTTTCTGCACGGGTAATACCCACATAAGCAAGTCTTCGCTCTTCTTCGATATTATCTTCCTGAATACTGGTGGCGTGTGGAATTAATTCTTCTTCAAAACCAACCAGAAAAACATGAGGAAACTCCAACCCTTTTGCAGCATGTAGCGTCATCAACTGCACTGCATCCAGATCGGTTTCATCCTGGTTACGCTGCAAAATATCCATCAATGATAACTGCGCCATTAATTCGGCGACATTGGCGTCCGCATTTTTTTTCTGTAGACGCGCCAACCAGTCCATTAATTCGATAACATTTTTCCAACGTCTTTCGGCGGTTTCGATATCCTTACTCTGGTCACGCAACCAACGCTCGTAATAAATATCGTCGAGTAACTGCTGCATTATTTCAGTAGCAGGTTCATCTTCCGCACGATGCGCCAATCGCAATAACCAGTCGGTAAACAATGACAGATTTTTATACGCGCTCTTAGAAATCTTAGATTCCAGTCCAGCTTCACTGCACGCAGTCAACATACTCACTTCTCTCTGTGTGGCATATTTCCCTAACTTTTCTAACGTAGCAGCACCGATACTACGGCGCGGCGTGTTAATTACACGTAAAAATGCGGCATCATCATCTGGGTTCACCAGTAATCTTAAATAAGCGACAATATCTTTTATTTCTGCGCGCTCAAAAAAGGAAATGCCACCACTGACCACATAAGGAATGTGCATACCTCGTAGATACGTTTCAAATACACGCGCCTGAAAATTACCTCGATATAAAATCGCATAGTCTTTATATCGGGTCAAATTTTGAATTTTATGCGATTGCAATTCCATGCATACGCGTTCAGCTTCATCTTCTTCACTATTGCATTGAATCATACGCACACTTTCACCCATACCGAGATCACTCCACAACTTTTTCTCATAAACGTGTGGGTTGTTTTTAATTAACTCATTGGCAAGTTTTAATATGCGTCGCGTCGAACGGTAATTTTGTTCGAGCTTTATAACTTTTAAGGTAGGAAAGTCTTTTTCTAGTTGCACCAGATTTTCTGGCTTCGCACCACGCCAGGCATAGATAGACTGGTCATCATCACCCACAGCCGTTAAACATTGGCGCTTATCTGCCAGCATTTTAACCAGTTCATACTGTGTCGCATTGGTGTCTTGATACTCATCAACCAACAAATAATGAATTCTATTTTGCCAGTTTTGSWAAAKRKSRWMATRTNTCWTNNNSAWAKWYACCGTMTRYMWMMTSAGRWMAWCCNNAYCNAAASMATTGYAKSMWTGCANWKRWSGMKRATNCTTTSCATATAATTGAGCAATAGAATGTTGCCTGTCATCTTCTGCTGCCAGCAACGCCTGCTCGGGCATAACGCCGTCATTTTTCCATTGGGATATTTGCCAATGTGCAGACTCAGCCGCATCCAGACCTCGCTCACCGGTAACCTTCAATAACTCAGATAAGACTGTGATGCAGTCCGCCGTAGCAAACACAGAAAAACCTGCTTTATAACCCAGTGCAGCGTGTTCTTTCTGCAAAATGGTTAAAGCCAAACGATGAAAGGTCGACACACGCAAACCTCGACTAGCTTTACCGCCCAATAACTTCTTAACCCGGCTTTTCATTTCCTGCGCAGACTTATTGGTAAATGTTAGCGCCGCGATACGTGTCGGCGAAATACCGCACTCACCAATTAAATAAGCAATTTTTTCAGTAATAACACGTGTTTTACCACTGCCCGCACCGGCCAGCACCAACATCGGTCCGTCGATGGTATAGGCGGCCTGTCGTTGCTGGGGGTTTAAACCCGACTTGCCTGATTGAAGTTGCGGTGAATACGTCATAGAGGCGGCGCATTTTACTTGATGAAAATTATAATTTGTTAATTAAGTGATAATTAAATTCCCGCTTTGGAAGTAAACGTATCCTTTCATTGCTTTCGGTTTTAGTGAAAGCTTTTTTAATCAAGCTTTAAACTGCTTATGCTTACCTTCAACACCAAAACCAATAAGCCCCATACCTAAAATAGCAGGCTCAGTAACCATTAAACCTCAAGACTCAAGACAAAGTTCTTTTAATACTTCGCAGGGGTGTGGGGGATTGTGCATTAACATAATATAGCCTCAGTGATGATCTCCATCAGCTACAACCTCAGCATGCGTACCTTTTAAACAAAATGTAACGCGCCAGTTGCCACTTACGCGTACAGATCAATTTAGCTCGACTACCGGTGAGCGGGGGCAGGAATAAACCTGATGAGCTCATATCATCAGGTGATGTAGCAACATTAAAGCAACCTAGAAATAATTGGAGTCGTTTTACATGTTTGGCTTGAATGACAGATTTACGACCCGTTATAAAGAATAATTCTAGTCCTTTATGCTTAAAGCTCTGCATCATTTATATGTCTGCAACCTATAACGTAACAGGTGTCAATAAAATGTTACTTTAGGATAAAAATAGGCGTCGCCGCCACTTTTTTATCCTCATGGCATCAATAAATAATATCAAGTTAAAGGATAGTGTATTAATCACTGATAAGGTAAAGCTTTTATTATCCTGAGCGAATACTGTAGGCATAAAAAAGCCTCGAAATGTTCGAGGCTTTTTTAATAATGCGACTAAATTATAGCTTAGTTATGTTTTCTTTTTCTAGAAAAACCAATACCAGCTAGACCAAGTCCAAGTAAGGCCAAAATTGCTGGCTCAGGAACACCAACGGGAGCAGAAAAATTAGCGATTACTGTAGTTGCAGAACCGAGAACAGAATCCGTTGCTTGTGCGCTAAATCCAAATATATCACCAATTGATACAAGAAAAGATGCTGAACCTGATTGTGCTCCAAAGAGGCCATTAGCTGTAACTTGTGTAAAAACACCATTTAACAACCATCCAAATGGATCAAATGAGGAGCCATCAACGTCAACTGTACTGTAAAACCAATCAAAACTCACTAAGCCATTACCTAAAGACGCTATAGTAAAATCTGTACTTGAGGAGCCGCCACCAGCATTACTGCTTACTTCGATAATAGCAAATGGTGCTGCTATTGTACTAATAGAACCACCGTCTAGTGATTGAGTCCAGTTGGCTACATCATACCCACCAGTGAAATCATTGATGATTCCCGCATTAGCAGAACCTGCAAACAATAAAACAAACAAACAAACAATTCTTTTCATTTTCTTTCTCCTGTGATTAATAATATATTATACTTGCATATGTCCTAAAGCAACATCCATGCCATAACCTCAACTAATTGATTTTCATATGTTTTTGTTTTGTATCGTTGCGGCGGCATGATATAAGTGTAAAAAAAAATGACACATAAACCTGTTTTTGTTAAATGCTTTTACTTTCGCTGCGGTGAAGTTAGTATCATTGATGCAAGTGTTGTTGAAGCAAAACAAAATCGTCCCGATAAAGGCAAAAACACTCAAGACCCTGAAGGCCTATAATATAAAAGATTGTTCAGATGTATTTGAAAGCCTGTTTACCGGTAGTGAAAAAGAAGCTTATGCCGATAGTGCGTATCAAAGTAAAGCACATAACAAGCACCTAAAAGAAAAAGGTGTTCGCAACCGTGTATTAGAAAGAACCTATCGAAACAAGCCATTAACAGAGGCTCAAAAACACCTTAACCGAATGAACTCGAAGGTACGTTGCACAGTAGAGCGCGTATTTGGTGTGTTCAAACTTCAATATGGAATGGCGAAAACCAGACACTTTGGGCAGACACGTAACCGGGCGCGTTTTGGTTTACTCCTGCTTCGCCCCTTACATGAAGCGTTGCGTATCTATTTGTGCAGGCTTAAACCGTCTTTATATTTGAACAAAAGGCTGAAAAACTAAAAATGAACGGCATTTGAAACAAATTAGAACACTATTTTTCAAAAAAATTAGGGGCTGTACCAGATAACCAACCCATTATCGCTTTAACCCGTTGTTTTAATTGCACTAACTTTGCTTGTGGCCTTAGGTTATTAAAACGCCACTCACACTCCTTTAAAAATAACGGAAAATGCTCTTTTGGTACACCATTAAACTTTCGCAAATATCACTTTGCCTGGTTCCACTCTTTTCAGTACCCCCTAATTCTCTATTCCGTTAATATGATGATGCTTGTCAGCAAACAATTTTGAATGATTAGTTCGATAGTGCTTAAACTATGTACATACCAAACTGCATAATAAGCTATATCTTTAACTGTCAATAAATCTTACAACGCGACCAACTTCAGGTCGATTGCTCTAACCAATGACGAAAAACACCCCAACGTCTTATACTTAGTTAACGCGTACAGACTAACGTTTACTGTAACGACTAGCCGCTGAGTAACAAATACAAGCAATGTACAATAATAAAACCGACGAACACTATAATTAAACAATGAAAACACACCCTATGACTGGACTGCTGGCTGCATGCCAACAGTGCCCCTCACCCAACAAAGATCATCGACCTGAAAATACCGTTATCGACGTAGTCGTCATCCATTCGATCAGTCTACCGCCGGGGCGTTATGGCAGTGACGATATCGAACGTTTTTTTCAAAATCGATTAGATAAAGACGCACACCGTTATTTTAATGAGATACACGAGATGCAGGTCTCGGCGCAGATACTAATCAAGCGCACAGGTGAAGTCGTGCAGTTTGTACCCTTTAATGAACGCGCATGGCATGCCGGCCAGTCAATGTTTGAAGGACGCAATGTTTGCAATGATTTTTCCATCGGTATCGAACGCCTCGTCGAACGCATGATCAGAGGACGGAAAATCTATTGCGCGGACAAAGTCCACCGCTTCGCTTGCGCCAAACTCACGATCCATCGCGGAGTCTTCCCATTCCACGCTG
>NVSH01000082.1 GCA_002401185.1 Gammaproteobacteria bacterium
TACCCATGCAGCGATGAATCTATTTCGCGGACTGGCCGACGACCTGAATCTCATGGACTGGCTAGAAAACCATATTTGGCCGGCAGAAGCTGAACATGTCAACGAATCCTTTGTGCATACCGGCAGTGAGCTTGCTATCGCAGAAATGATTCGCAGTGGCACGACCTGCTTTAATGATATGTATTTTTATCCAGACGTCACAGCACGCCTGGCCGTCAACATTGGCATCCGCGCATCCATAGGTTTGATTGTCATTGATTTTCCTACGGTATGGGCGAATAGTAGTGAGGAATATATCGATAAAGGCCTTGCAGTATTTGACCACTATAAAGGTCATGACCTCATCAAAACTGCTTTTGCACCGCATGCGCCTTACACGGTATCGGATGAATCACTCACGCAGATCCGTACGCTAGCTGACGAACTAGAATTAAACATTCACATGCACATTCATGAAACAGTTTCAGAAGTCGATGAAGCGCAAAAAAATAACGGACGACGACCTCTGGTTCGATTAAACGAACTCGGCATACTCTCGCCTTCGCTACAGGCCGTTCATATGACGCAGCTGCATGACGATGAAATAGCATTGTTAGCCAGCAGTGGCACGAATGTCATTCATTGCCCCGAATCAAACATGAAACTTGCCAGTGGCATCTGCCCGATTAAACAACTTCTGGACGAAGGTGTGAATGTTGCCCTTGGCACTGATAGCAGTTCGAGCAATAATGATTTAGACATGTTTAGTGAAATGCAATCTGCCGCCATGCTGGCCAAAATAAGCAATATGGATGCTACCGCTGTTTCTGCCGAACAGTCATTACAGATGGCAACCATCAATGGCGCTAAAGCATTGGGTATGAGTGACATCATCGGGTCACTAGAAATAGGTAAATCTGCTGATATCGTCGCAGTAAATTTCGATACAATAGAAACCATACCGGTGTATGACCCCGTGTCACACCTGGTCTATTGCAGCTCTCGAGATCATGTGACTGACGTATGGATCGCTGGCAAACAAGTTTTAACTAACCGCGTGTTAAATACGATTGATGAACACAAGTTAAAAAATGACTGCCACAGCGCATGCAAGGCAATAAAAACACAACTAAAGCAAATAAATTCAACTAGTTAAATAACATACTTAAAGCAATTGATAAATTAAAATTATGACGCAAACAGCCAATATAGATCCTGTAGAAATTAAAAAATTTGAAGCGCTGGCATCACGCTGGTGGGATAAACAAGGTGAGTTTAAACCACTGCATGAAATGAACCCTCTACGGTTAAACTTCATCAATAGCGGTTCATCACTGGCGGATAAAACTGTCATCGATATTGGCTGTGGTGGTGGCATTCTCAGTGAAAGCATGGCTAGCTGTGGCGCCACGGTAACCGGTATCGATATGGGAAAAGCGCCATTATCGGTTGCCCGTCTACACGCGACGGAAAGTGATCTCGATATCCATTACCAGCAGATAACAGCCGAAGCTATGGCTGAAGAAAAACCTGCCACTTATGATGTTATCACCTGCATGGAAATGCTCGAACATGTACCTGATCCTGCCTCTGTTATCAAGGCATGTTATACCCTGGTCAAACCCGGCGGCTCGGTTTATTTTTCGACCATCAACCGCAATCCAAAAGCGTACGCATTCGCTATCATCGGCGCCGAATACCTGATGAAAATGTTACCTCGCGGTACTCATGACTATGCAAAGTTTATCAAACCTTCTGAGCTGGATACGTGGGCAAGAGATTCCGGCTTAGTGTTAGCCGATTTAAAAGGCGTAAATTACAACCCTTTTACCGGTTTATTCAGCCAGTCTCAAAATGTCGACATTAACTACATGGTGCATTACCTACGACCAGACGAACCAACCGATTGATAGAGCATAGAGATTAAGCCGTGTCAGCCACGAAATCCATTCATAACATAACAACCGTTCTCTTTGATCTCGACGGCACATTGATTGATACCGCGCCCGATATGGCGGCGGCTCTTGATATGCTCTGCGATGAAGAACAGCAAACCTGCCTTCCTTACGCACAAGTTCGCCCCATCGTATCCAATGGCAGTGTCGCACTGATTACCCTGGCATTTGGTGAAAAACTGGACGAAGCGACACTACACCGACTCAAAACACGGTATCTGGAAATTTATCAGAACAACCTTGCTGTACACTCTCGGCTTTTTGATGAGATGGAAGCATTGCTGCGTCAATTGGAACAGGACAATATCCAGTGGGGCGTCGTCACGAACAAACCCGGATGGCTAACGGACCCCTTGATGAAAGCACTTGGATTACAGCATCGTGCAGCCTGTATCGTCAGCGCAGACACCACAGCAAATCGAAAACCTCACCCTGAGCCGATGCATTATGCCTGTAAATTAACCCATACAAACCCCGAAAATTGCATCTACGTTGGCGACGCAAAACGTGATATTGAAGCAGGACATAACGCAGGCATGAAAACCGTTATCGCTGAATATGGTTATATTGATGATTGTGAAAACATTGACAACTGGCAAGCAGACTACAGTATACAAAGTCCAGAACAACTTTTAGCCATCATAAAAAACAGGGAATCTTAACAATAAACTTAACGGACGAAATAAGTACCACCCTGCATAATGCGGCGCTAAAAATACTACTTATTTACTAACCTTTTATATGCCGCATTGTTTGCTATTGAACATCTTCATATACCTTTTATAGTCTGTCAAACAATCGATATCCCAACATTGATCGAGTTCGACAAAGGAAACATTATTTTCGACGAGTTTGTTTCTTGATTGTTGCATAACCGTCTCTGTACCCCAGCGAATACCCTCAAATAAAAAAGAATGCGGTTTATTCATGCCAACCAATACATAGCCACCATCTTCTGCTGGCACGAATACGACACCTTCTCCATCATGTAATACATCAATGGCCTTGATGATTTGATCAGCGTCTAATATAGGCGCATCCGTGCCCACAACGATGCAATATTGATAACGTTGTAAAAAATGCTTAATTCCATTAGCCATGCGCTCACCAAGGTCGTCACCTATTTGACGTAACAGGCGAATCGGGTAGCGTTGCTTGCATTGCAAAAAGACCTCATGATCTTCATCCGGCGCACACAGCAAAACGACGTCACATAGTGTTGATTGCGTTAACGTTGTTAGTCGCTGATGGATGAGATCTTCCTGCAACTGGGTTGCGGCGGTTTGACCAATATCAGGAATCAAACGGGTATTCACCTGTCCAGCGACAGGCGCTTTTGCATAAACCAGGATGACGGTATCCGGATAATTCATCTTCGATACAACCGAGCGAGTTTGTCCGGTGAGACACCAAAAAGATAAAGTAAGCGCAACTTCCACATTAGTAGAACCGTTTTAATGACACCATGCGTCTCCCAGCGTCGACTCGATGTAATCACTTTTTTATTGATACAAAACGGTTCAGCTAACTGCTTAAGTATCTTACTAATAGCAACATCTTCCATCAGAGCAATTTCAGGAAAACCGCCAATTCGTTTAAACAAATCTCGCTCGATAAAAATAGCCTGATCCCCGGTAGCGACCGCCGTGTATCTCGAACGAAGATTCATCAGTTTTTCGATTACTCGATAAATTTTGCGACGACTCGATAAACGCACATCAAAACGCCCCCAAAAATCAATATTTGTACTTTTACTCGATAAACATTGCTTGGTAATCAGCTCGATTGCATCATGAGGCAATACAGTGTCGCAGTGTAAAAACAAAAGCACATCACCCGTCGCAATGGCTGCACTACTGTTCATTTGCATAGCTCTTCCTGCCAGGGACACCACCACATCATCAGCACCAACAGAGGCCAGTTTGACGCTGTTATCCGAACTGCCGCCATCGGCAACGATAACCTGATGACCACTGTCACGGTATTTCTGCAAACTACCTAAAATAATGGATAAGTGGTTCTCTTCATTAAGAACAGGGATGACAATAGAAATTTTTAAACGCGGGGCATGCATATGTTTTAGTTTTGCTTAAGTAGCAGACAACGCGCCACCACAACTGCTACCACTACCCGCAGTGCAACCATAACAGTGGTCCATTATCGCGATAGATTCTCCGCTTATCTTTGCCTGCAGAAGGTCATTGATATGTTTTTTACTTTTTACTGTCGTGTCACCTGACAGCCCAGCATATAAACCAAGCATCTGATTAAAATCGCAATCATAAACAAAACCCATCCAGTCGACACTTAATGTTGTTCTGCACATGACGCCCGACAAGTTATCTTTACTRTMAGMNTGAWYWYNARCARNTTGYWTKKMMTCWTCAAANTMWWNCMTTKCRNNACNAGCWAANTRCNACYAAAMCSWKKAANTARRNCATGTTTGTTATCGTAAAAAGATGATTAAACACAATATCAAAACGTTCTCGTAACTCTTTTTTATAGATGGCTTCAAGCTCATCTTGAGAAGGCGGCAAATCAATACCTTGTGGGTTAAATACAAGATTGAGTTGCAATGGCTCTTCAACACCATAACCATACTGGTTTAGCAACTTCAAACCTTCAATACTCGCACTAAAAACACCTTTACCTCGTTGCGAATCCACATTTTCTTCAAGGTAACAAGGCATTGAAGCAATGACCTCAACCTTGTTGTCTGCCAGAAAAGCTGCCATTTTTTCATAGCCAGGTTCTAACAGAATAGTAAGATTACAGCGATCAATAACATGCACGCCCATGTCTCTCGCAGATTCCACCAACGAATAAAACTCGGGGTTCATCTCAGGTGCACCACCGGTTAAATCCAATGTTTTGATATGCTGTTGCTTTAAAAAATTAAGCACATCAGCGACCGTTTCAGCGGTCATGATTTCTGTACGACGGGGACTGGCATCAACATGACAGTGCAAGCATTGCTGGTTACACAGATAACCAAGATTAACCTGCAAAGTTTGAAGTTGCGTTCGCTTTAGTGGTGGGAAGTTGGTGTTTACCAGAAGATCAAAAGTATTTTTCATAATCAATTCTCAGGTGAAGAACCTGTTTAAAAATGCAACAATTTTCTTCGTCCATGGGTTAAATAAGCGCGCTTTATAATACTGACCAGCAAGACGTTTATTAAGCTGCGAGTAACTTGGGTAAGCATGAACTAAAGCTGTTATTTTTGATACTTGCATTTTTTCCTGTATCGCTAATGCCAGCTCATGAATGAGCTCACCTGCATGCGGCGATGTAATATGCGCTCCGACGATCCTGCCTTTATGGGTCAAAATCTTTGCTACACCTTTTCTATTGTTATCGGTTACGGCACGATCCAGTTGCGAAACATCAAATTGATGCACTTCTGCCTTTGTTAACTTTTCACATTGTTCAATACTTAACCCTACCTGAGCAACTTCTGGATCAGTGTAAACAACAGCAGGTATCACATCGTAGTTAATTTTTTTAGGCATTTTAAATAGCATATTGGCAATGATCACACCTGCCTGTAACTCCGCCACATGGGTTAACGGCATTTCACCTGTAACATCTCCACAGGCATATATTTTTCTATTGCTGGACTGCATTTTTCTATTAACCTTAATGCCCGCTGCATCGAAGGTCACACCGGCTTTTTCCAAAGCTAATGAGTCAACTAACGGACGCCGCCCTATCGCTACTAGTAAGACATCTGCCTGTAGTATGGTGCCGTCCTTCAATCGAATCTGTTTCGCCACTGACGACGCTGAAACTTCAACAACCTCACGACTAAGATAAACCACAACACCTTCGTCAATTAATACGTCGGTTAAGAGCGCAGAAGAATCTTCATCCATACGTGGCAAGAGACGATTGGCCAATTCAACCACTGTTACTTTTGTGCCCAGGCGACTATAAGCCTGAGCCATTTCGACACCGATAGGACCACCACCTAATATAATCATGCTCACCGGTAACGAGGGCAAACTATACATGTCCTCATTGGTCATGAAACCAACTTGATCCAAACCTTTTATCGGTGGAATAAAAGTCGATGAACCGGTTGCGATAACAAACTGTTTAGCCTCGATAGTCCTATCTGCAACCATGACCTGAGTAGGCGAGGTAAAGTAAGCTTGACCGGTAATGACTTCACAACCTAGTTGTTCAAATCGTTCACGGCTATCGTGTACCTGAATAGTATCTATGGCATTCTTAATCGTCAGGTTAACCGCTTGCATGTCAACAGCAGTAGACACCGATGTCAGCCCCCAACGACTGGCATTGGCCATCGCGTGCGCCACAGACGCACTCTTTAACAAGGCTTTACTAGGTACGCAGCCRAAGTGCAGGCAATCACCACCCATCGCTTCCTGTTTATTTATCAGGACAACATCAAGACCTAGCTGCGCAGCAACACTAGCAACGACCAGGCCTCCGGCACCACCACCTATGACTACCAGGTCACGTTTTTTTGATTTGGGCATAATAGATATAACTTCAACTGTGTCAGTTTTAGATTAACGACATCTCCGACAACACCAATAAGATATTGTTCAAGAAGAATGATATGCGAGTAAATTAAAAGCGTATTCCATAGATAAAATGACCCAACCATTTTTAATTGTCATAACAAATGTTGGAACAGCATCATTTAACAATCCAAAAGCAACCACAGAATTAAAACCCGCGCTTTGCAGTGTCGTCGTGATTTCTTCATCAGCATTTCATGCATTTTTAAAGACCATTGCCCATTCATTTGAAAACAATACGGCCATTAATAATGGTCTCTTTTTTAATATATTTAGCAACTTAATGTTGCTCTGAGTCTCTATGAAAAATGTAATTTTGTCAAAAAGGTTAGCAATATTCATGATGACCACAATCTAATGTAAACCAATGAAACCACGTTGCATCTCAAATGTAACCTGTCCTGTACATCTGATAACTATCTACACTCAATATATGAATTAATAACACACTCATAGCATCTTAGTCGTCAACCCTATGGCGCGGTTCGTCAATTATATTGATTAATACATCGTTATTATTTTTCTAGTCTTTATGAATGGCTCTGTATGAGCTCAGGAGATACAAAATGCATAACCCTTTTCAAAAGCCAAGTGATGTATTAGAAAAATTTAGAATCACAGCACATTTACGATGCTATGTTAAAGATCCGATTATCATTAAAGATCATCTACTACAGGGGGCAATCGTCAAATTAAAGAAACTACCCTACGATAAAAAGGATCCTGCACAATTGATAGCTAAAGAACTTGCCATTACGGCATTTTGCCTGGGTTATTACAGTTATGCCGACTTAACGGAGCAAGGTTGCCAATTAGTTAGACAAAATCGATATCGTGGATATCAATTTAAAAATAAAATGGTTTATCACCACCCTATGATCAAACTTCGCTATCAATAAAAAGAAATATCATTATCCTTGAGGAAACTGTATTTTTTGAGCCTCACGGCAAGCCGCTATCTTTCTTGTCTTATAGAAAATAATATTACAGTAAGAACGAAAAAGCCCAACAGGTACAAACCTGATGGGCTTTTATATTAATGGCGGAAGAGGTGGGATTTGAACCCACGAAGGGCGTAAACCCTTGCCAGTTTTCAAGACTGGTGCTTTCAACCGCTCAGCCACCCTTCCAGAATCTTAATGCTTTAAACAGTGCACTTAAGAAAGCGCGTATATTACGTGATTTCTTAAAGTAATCAATGTTCTCATGAGAAAATATTCACTTTTATTTTCTCGCTACGTGACAAATTTTATTATTATTTTATTCATTGCTTTATAATTTATAACAGACAATATATTACGTTTATTTAACCGTCCATTGGCAATGTACTCAATTACGTAAACCTCCGGTAATTTTTTTCCAAGGTCATTCATTTACAACCAGTAAGAACCGCCATTGCAACATTATCCGCTGTCATTCTGTCTATAGTTTGAATATTTAACACGAAATAAAGATGGTACACAACGCTAATAAAGTTACGTAACATATTGATTTAGTTAAAAAAATATAAATCAATCAATAACAATCTTACTGTCGATGTTATTATGAATATTTCTCATACTTGAAAAAACTAACATCACGCCTATATTATCCTTATATGCAGGCAATTAAATTAGATAAAAACATGCAACTTTCCCTGATTTAATCAGGTCATAAATATCAGCATGTAATACATTTAAACAAACATTAAACCTTGTTGTTTTATGTGGTGA
>NVSH01000083.1 GCA_002401185.1 Gammaproteobacteria bacterium
TGTAGTCGTAGTGTTGGATGATCATGCCGCCGGATTTTGAGACGCCGGTAGATTTTACTTTAATGGCGAGGGTGCCGATGTCGCGTGGGACTTGGGCGAGTTGGATGGCTTTTCCGCCGAGATTTCGGAAGTGGAGATCGGTGTCGCTGGTGAGGGCGGAGCCCATGTAGGCGGCTAACCATCCGCAGGGTTGTAGGGCGATTTCGAGGAGGACGCTGAAGGGCATAACCTCCTGGCGATTCTGATCGAAGTACCATTCGTTGGGCGGAACGTCGTATTCGGCGACAATCTCGCCTCCGGCTTTCATCGCCCATTGCTCCGCATCATCAATCGACAGCTCGAGGTGTTCAGGTGCGATGTGATTAGCCACTTCGATTGCCTGCTCCATATCAGCTACCAAAATAATGGCTGCGCGATCTTCTAACGATGTTTTGATGATTTCTTTACGCGGCATATCTTTAAGCAAACGCTCAATACTTTGCTTGACCTGCTCGATAAATGCTTCGTCAGGACAAACTAAAATAGATTGCGCTTCTTCATCATGCTCTGCCTGTGAAAACAGGTCCATCGCTATCCAGTCAGGGTCTGTCTTACCGTCGCATACCACCAGAATCTCTGATGGCCCCGCGATCATATCGATACCAACGACACCAAACACCATACGTTTTGCCATCGCCACAAACGAGTTACCTGGACCGGTAATAATATCAACCTTAGGAATGGTTTCTGTGCCATAAGCCAATGCGGCCACGGCCTGAGCACCACCAATGGTAAATACGCGGTCAACCCCTGCAACCGCTGCAGCTGCCAATACCAGTTGATTGATTACACCATCAGGGGTCGGCACCACCATGATCAACTCTGGAACGCCAGCTACTTTTGCAGGAATCGCATTCATCAATACAGAAGATGGATAAGCCGCTTTACCACCAGGTACATATAACCCAACTCTATCCATTGCAGTGACGCTCTGCCCCAATACTGTTCCATCATCCTCGGTATATGACCAGGATTCCATCTTCTGGTGTTGTGCGTAATCCTGTATACGCTGCGCAGCGAATTCCAGAGCTTCACGTTGTTCGGCATCGATCGACGTTAACGCCTGTTGCAATTGCGCTTTATCTAACTCGAATTCACACGCTTCAGACAAAGTCGTCCGGTCAAATCTATTGGTGTATTCGATAACAGCAGCATCGCCACGCTTTTTTACATCAGCAAGGATGTCTGCGACAACCTTAGAGATGTCGCCATCGATACTTTCGTCCCACGCGAGCACATCATCAAGCTGCTGATAAAAGCCAGCGTCGGTATAATTCAAACAGGTAATATCTAACATAGGGCTAAAATTCTTTGCGTGGTTTTATGCGACAGCAGAACTAATCTGATCAATGATGCTGCAAATATTATCGTGTTTCATCTTCATTGAGGCTTTATTGACTATTAGACGTGAGCTAATATCCGCTATATGATCGACAGGCTTCAAACCATTCGCTTTGAGCGTATTGCCGGTATCCACGACATCGACAATCAGGTCAGACAGGCCAACAATAGGCCCCAATTCCATCGAGCCATATAGTTTAATGAGCTCTATTTGTTCGCCACGTGATTCAAAATACCGCTTTGCAACATTGGTGAATTTGGTAGCAACACGTAAACGCCCGCTTAATCTTGGTTTCGGATCAATCAGGCCGGCCGTCATCAGTCGACATTTTGCTATCTTCAAATCCAGCAGTTCATACAAACCTTCGCCGCCATGCTCCAGCAACACATCTTTACCAGCGACACCGATATCCGCTGCACCGAACTGCACATACGTTGGCACATCCGTCGCACGGATAATGAGCAATTTCACATCAGCATGGTTAGTATCAAGTATTAATTTACGGCTTTTGTCTGGGTCATCAGCAGGCACAATGTCGGCGGCGGCCAGTAAAGGCAAGGTCTCTTTATAAATCCGACCTTTGGATAATGCGATTGTAATCATAAGAAGGTGGGTACGTTATTCGTGAGTGCGGCGGATTTTAGCACCTAATAGCGCCAGCTTTTCTTCAATATTTTCGTAACCACGATCAATATGATAAATACGCTGCACCTCTGTTTCGCCACTCGCCACTAATCCGGCAATGATTAAGCTGGCAGACGCACGCAAATCCGTTGCCATTACCGGCGCCGCGGTCAACGCTTCAACACCGCGAATAATAGCCGTATTGCCTTCGATTTCGATGTCGGCACCCATGCGTTTTAATTCTTGCACATGCATAAAGCGGTTTTCAAACACGGTTTCAACGATAGTAGCCGTACCTTCAGCCACGCAATTTAACGCAGCAAACTGCGCCTGCATATCGGTTGGAAATGCAGGATAAGGTGCGGTCCGAACACTGACGGCTTTCGGCCGCCGACCTTCCATATCCAGAGTAATCCAGTCATCACCCACATCGATTATCGCGCCAGCCTCACGTAACTTATCTATTACTGCATCGAGCAATTGAGGCGCCGTGTCTTTTACTTTAATACGGCCACCGGTTATCGCAGCAGCCACCAGATAAGTGCCCGTTTCAATCCGATCGGGTAACACGCGATAACGCGTACCATATAATTTATCAACACCTTCGATTTCAATGGTATCTGTACCAGCACCAGACACCTTGCCACCCATGGCGTTAATAAAGTTTGCCAGATCAACCACTTCTGGTTCACGTGCGGCATTTTCGATGATGGTCGTGCCATCGGCCAGTGCCGCTGCCATCATCAGGTTTTCGGTACCGGTAACAGTAACGATATCCATCACCAATCGGGTGCCTTTTAAACGTTTAGCTCGGGCATGGATATAACCATTACTGACATCAATATCAGCACCCATAGCCTGCAGGCCTTTGATGTGTAAATCGACAGGACGTGAACCGATAGCGCAGCCGCCTGGTAGCGAGACTTCTGCTTCACCAAAACGTGCTAATAATGGTCCAAGCACTAAGATGGAAGAACGCATGGTTTTTACCAGATGATACGGCGCTGTGTAGTTGTTGATCGTGGAGCAATCAACCTCGACACTTAACTTCTCATCGATGGAAACCATAACACCCATACAACCAAGTAATTCAACCGTGGTGGTCACATCGTGCAAATGCGGTACGTTTTCGATGGTCGCAGGGCCCTCGGCTAGTAACGTCGCTGCTAAAATAGGCAATACCGCATTTTTAGCACCTGAAATCCGGACATCACCCTCGAGTGTAACGCCACCATTAATCATTAATTTATTCATCTATTTAAATCTCTTATCTCTTCTTCAACGCCATAGGCTTTAGCAATGGACTGCAGACTATCAGGCATATTTTTAAATTGTAATTCGATATTATTACGGCGAGCTTCTCTTACCAGCTCTATCATCAGCGCCAAACCGGCACTGTTACAAGCACTTACCTGCGACAGATTGACCGTGCATTTTACAAGATTAGACTGGTTTTTTATGGCAAAAAGACCCTTAGCTTGCTGCATTAAGTCAGGTACCGTTGAAAAATCAACCTTACCCGAAATCATGTAGGCCTGTTCACTCTGCTGAATAAATTTCGCCTGATCTGTTTGCACGTATTCTACCTGTCTACTACTCAATCTATTCGTCGCGACATTTCACGCGCAACCACTCAACAAAAACAACATGGATTATACACCCTGCTCCTGTTGCTGAACGCTTCGAGATTTAGCGTTTTTATCTTGCAGGTAAATAATCAGCCCATCGATACCACTCTTACGTACTTCCTGAGTAAATGTACCGCGATAACTCGTCACCAAACTGATGCCATCAATTTTTATATCGTAAACTTTCCACGCATTATTTTTAATACGCATACGATACGCCATCGGAATGGAAGGCCCTCCAGGTTGTATCACTTCAGCTTTAACCGATATTTTTTTCGCATCAGGCGCTAATTTTACCGGAAAATAACGTATCGTCTGATCTTTAAATTCGACCAAAGACTTACCGTACGTTCTTATCAACAACTGCTTAAATTCGCCAACAAACGCAATCTTTTGCTTTTTTGTCGCTTTTCGCCAATTTTTACCCAAGGCTAATTTCGCCATCGTAACATTGTCGAGATGCGGCAATATGTAGTCATCAATAATCTTATTAATACGTTCCGGTTCACGTTGCAGCAACTCGTGATCACGCCTTAATATCTTTAACACTTCACCGGATGTTCGTTCCAATAGCGCTACGGGTGACTCGATAGCTTGGTCACCTGCAACAACAGATGACGACCAGCTTATCGCCGCAGCAAATAAACCAAACATGAACAACACGGCAAACAAACGTAAAACAAACCGTTCTACCAATAGAGGGAATAATGCATTCATCGTATATCTCTTACTCTTCATCATCTGCTTTACTGTACAAAAACTGCCCGATAATCTGTTCTAACACTAAGGCTGACTGGGTTAAATCGATCACATCGCCAGCTTTTAAATATTCGTCTTCAGCACCAGGTTCAAAGCCAACATATTGCTCACCCAACAGGCCAGAAGTTAATATGCTCGCTGCTGTATCCACGGGAAACTTATCATATTTCACATCGATTTCCATGCTTACCTCAGCTTCATAAGTGTCACTGTTATATTGTATGTCGGTGATTCGCCCAATCTTTACACCAGCAGCAGATACTGGCGAACGTACTTTTAGACCACCAACATTATCAAAACGTGCGATCAGCTCATAATTTTCACCACCGCTATAGCTACTCATGTTGCTGACACTCATCGCCAGCATAAAAAAAGCAGCCATGGCAGCAACAACGAACAACCCAACCATCATTTCTATTTTACGTGAAGTCATTATTTCCTCTTATCTATTGCCCTTTGTTGATAATCACTTGGCGAACATCAGCGCCGTTAATACGAAATCTAAAAACAATATTGCCAGCGAACTATGCACCACGGTTCGCGTGGTCGCCTGCCCCAGCCCTTCTGAAGTTGGCACACAATCGTAACCTTCAAACACCGCAATCCAGGTTGCGACAAAACCAAACACGACACTTTTGATTATGCCATTATAAATATCCAGATATAGATCTACTTTATTTTGTGGCTGCGACCAGAACGCCCCCGAATCAAGACCTAAGAACTCTACCGCCACGACATAAGCACCCATCACACCAACAGCACTAAAGATGGTTGCCAGCAATGGCATGGACAAGAAACCTGCAAGAAAACGCGGCGCAATGATACGCTTCATCGGGTTCACCGCCATCATTTCCATGCCCGATAACTGCTCGGTAGCTTTCATCAATCCAATTTCAGCCGTTAGCGCCGAGCCCGCTCGGCCAGCGAACAGCAACGCGGTAATAACCGGCCCCAGTTCACGCAATAATGACAATGCGACCATCACACCAACCGAGTCCTCGGCGCCAAAATCAACCAACGCATAATAAGATTGCAGCGCCATTACCATGCCGACAAACAGGCCAGCAACAACGATAATAAGCAATGTTTGTACACCGACAGAATACAATTGTTTTATCAACAACCCCGGACGCGAAATTAAACTAGCGCAACCGACCACGACATCAAACAGAAACAGACTACCGCGTCCCAGCCTTCGAAAACGCTGCAGCGTGTTCGCACCTATGTGCTGTAATAAATCTAACCGTCCATTAAACAAAATCAGCTTCCTGTATATAAATCATCTAAAAGTGGTTTTGCTGGATAATGAAAGGGTACAGGACCATCGGCATCACCGTGAACAAACTGATGCGTCCACGCAGATTCGCTATTTTCCAAACTGGCTGGCGAGCCACTTTCGATAACTTTTCCTGCTGAAATAATATGCACATGATCAGCGATCGACATAGTCTCTGGCACATCATGTGACACCACAATACTGCAAATATTCAAGGCGCTGTTCAGTTCACTTATCAGAGAAACCAGCACCCCCATCGAAATCGGATCCTGTCCGGTAAATGGCTCATCATACATAACCATCATCGGATCCAGCGCAATCGCCCGTGCCAGCGCCACACGCCTTGCCATGCCGCCAGAAAGCTCAGAAGGCGACATTTCCGCTGCACCACGCAAACCCACCGCATTTAATTTAAGTAATACCAGATGGCGAATCATCGCGTCATTCAGTTGAGTGTGTTCACGTAGCGGATACGCCACATTTTCAAAAACGGTTAAATCGGTCAGCAAGGCACCACTCTGAAACAACATGCCCATACGCTTGCGTAATTCAAACAGTTTTTTAGTGGAAAGCTGATGCACATTCAAACCATCAACCTCCACCGAACCAGAATCTGGCCGCAATTGGCCACCCATCAGTTTCAGCAAAGTGGTTTTACCGGTACCACTGGGCCCCATAATGGCAGTAATACCCTGACGCGGAATATCCATGGACAAACCATCGAAAATCTTGCGATTACCGCGACTGAAATGTAGATCTCGAATTTTAACCAGTATGTCACTCACCAGATATCACCTTCTCGGACACTTTTCTAAAACGACTCAATTGCAATTATTATTTTCGAGAATTGTAACATTGTCKAACTYGTCATTATATAACTTAACTGTATCTTAACGACCAAACGCGCTAAATAGGACTAATTCAGAACATTAACGTTCAGCGTTACCTTAAGGGCACCTCTATTAATTGCTTGTGCCCTCTGGCTTTACCCCCGGCTCATAATCAAGGCGCACTTTAGAAGCCATGCTCATTGCATATCAAGAAAGTGCAACGCTGCGTCTGAGTCGGGGCTAAAGCCCCGTAGGGCGTTACCTGAAGCATGCATCTGCCGCGTTGTGAACCTAGAGAATGKRRWAACCATTCTGCTGCGGCTCACGCCTTGCCCAAATAGACATATAGGCATGCTTCAGGTCACGCAGAGGACATAAGCAATTAATAGAGGTGCCCTTTATTGCGTTCTGAAAACCTGTCGGTTCATTAATGGACGGATTTATCAGGATTTCCCTAACAGTAACTTCGCTGCGCTATACATTACATCGTATATGATCAGTGGTTTTTTTATAGGTGCTATGTGTTTGAATTAGTAAAGTCTGGTGGCTGGTTGATGATACCAATCATTCTATGTTCGATCTTATCGATCTCTATCATTGCAGAGCGTTTCTGGAGTTTGCGCCGTGAGAAGGTGTTACCAAACCATCTTGTGGCGAATGTTTGGAATGCGATTAAAAAAAATAATTTGTCACGCTCAGATATCGATACATTGAGTAAGCAATCTGCCTTAGGTCAAATTTTAAGCGTTGGTCTGATTAATCGAAATGAAAGCCGTGAACGCATTAAAGAATGTATCGAAGAGCGAGGGCGTGAAGTCGTTCACGATATGGAGCGTTTTTTAAATACTTTGGGTACCATCGCATCTATTTCGCCACTGCTTGGCTTGTTAGGTACGGTGATCGGCATGATCAGTGTCTTTGCGGCGATAACGAAACACGGTGTGGGTGACCCAGCCGTATTAGCGGGCGGTATTTCTGAGGCCATGATAACCACCGCAGCAGGTTTAAGCGTGGCTATTATTAGCCTGGTGTTTTATCGTTATTTTCGTCGTAAGGTAGATGGTATCGTGGTGATTATGGAACGTGAAGCAATCAAGATGGTTGACGTATTACATAATAATCGTTGAGATTTTTAACGACTAACTTGAACCCGAGAATAATTAATGAATCTTCGTCCCGGCCATAAAGAAGAAAGTGTAGACGTCAATTTGACGCCACTGATTGATGTGGTTTTTCTGTTACTCATTTTTTTTATGGTATCGACAACGTTTGACCGCCATGCAAAACTTAAGGTGTCATTACCTGCTCCTGCATATATAACATCATCTCCATCTAGTGCATTTACTGTATTATCTTCTGCTCCGTATGTTAGATTGTCGTTTTGTTCCGTTGGGTCAAATAGGAAAGTTAAATCTATCTCTAGCCCATCATTTAATATGAATTTTTCAAAATTAACTGTTTGCATGTCTTAACATCTTTAAATAGTAATCGGTCATTTGTTTTTGAACTTAGCAA
>NVSH01000084.1 GCA_002401185.1 Gammaproteobacteria bacterium
CGGCGGCCTGGACCTGAAAAGCCCCCCAGCAACAAACAGTACGCAACTCTTTATGAACAGTGAAGATAGATCCTTTTTCATCGATCAACTCCTTGTGATGGCGCAAGAAGTGTACCCGAAAACAGAGGGCTATGAAAGTGCTTTCCCGTATTCTGAAATCGCGTTCATTGTCCCCTGATCCGCCCGACCAGCGAGGCAGCCTTGACCTCAACGCCCTTGAGGATCGATTCGAGCATGTCGCGGTTGGGAGCGTATTCCTTGGCGGTGCTCATCGTGATCCATTCCTTGTCCACCAACTCGGCGAAGTACTTGGTGAACGAGACCATCCCCTCCGCTCTACTCGAACCCACCACCGCGGGAAGATCCGAATCACGCTCGTCGCGGATCAACTCGCGCACCATCGGCGAGCTCAGCAGGATCTCGACCGCGGGCACCACCTTGACCCCAACSGTCTCCTCGTTGGCGGGGATCAAACGCTGGGCGCAGATCGCTTTGAGTGTGCTCGCCAACGAGTTGCGGATGAACGCCCGTTCGTCTTGTGGGAAGAACTCGAGCATCCGCCCGAACGCGCCCATCGTGTCGGCGGTATGCAGAGTGGCGAACACCAGATGCCCCGTCTCAGCTGCTGATAACGCCAGACGAATAGTCTCAAGATCACGCATCTCACCAACCAGTATCACATCCGGGTCTTCACGCAAAGCTGAACGTAGCGCTTCGCTAAAACCCAGTGTATCGCGATGTACTTCTCGCTGATTAATCAGACACTTTTTACTTTCGTGAACAAATTCTATGGGGTCTTCAACGGTAAGAATATGACCATAATGATTTTCGTTTACATAATTAACCATGCCCGCCAGGGTCGTTGACTTACCCGAACCGGTAGGTCCGGTTACCAATACAAGGCCACGAGGTGTATCAGAAATCTCTTCGAATATTTTCGGCGCACCCAGTTCTTCCAGGGTAAGAATTTTTGAAGGAATGGTACGAAAAACAGCACCTGCACCACGATTATGATTAAAAGCGTTTACCCTGAAACGTGCTAATCCGGGAATTTCAAACGAAAAATCTGTTTCCCAGTATTCCTCATACGTTTTACGCTGCTTATCGTTCATGATGTCGTAAACCATGCCATGCACTGCCTCATGATTCATCGGATCAACATTGATACGACGCACATCACCATCAACACGAATCATTGGTGGTAGCCCTGCTGACAAGTGTAAATCTGATGCCCCATTTTTTACGCTAAAAGCGAGTAGCTGAGCGATATCCATTAAAACCCCTGAGAAAAATAATTCTATTCTTATTAACGTCAATCCTATTTATAGCTAATAAACGCACTTACTTCTGCAATCAAGGACTATTTCATCAATATTTTTTAATATCGATTGTGCGAAATTATAGCTAGCATTGATTATGTTAATATTCATTTTTTATAACGTTTAACCAAGTGAATTCGAAATGACCTCGATTAGTTTTATTGGCGGCGGAAACATGGCGGGCAGTCTCATCGGTGGGCTGATTAACGCTGGCTATGATGCATCAAAAATATTAATTACTGAGCCAAACAAGTCTCGTAGACAGGACCTTGAAAATCAATATCAGGCCCACACCAGCGCGGACAATATTGATGCACTAAAAAGTGAAACCATTATTCTGGCAGTCAAACCGCAACGATTAAAAACGATATGCCTACAATTAAAACAACAGCTCGTTACCAGAAAAAATAAAAATTTACTTTTTATCTCCATCGCTGCCGGTATCAGAAGCACCGATATTAATCGTTGGCTAGGTGGTGATATCGCCATCGTTCGTTGCATGCCAAACACACCTGCCTTGGTACAATGTGGCGCCACGGGTTTATACGCCAACCCATTGGTTACCAAGACACAAAAACAGCAGGCTGAACAAATCTTACAGGCAGTGGGCATTGTTACCTGGGTTGAAAATGAAGACTTATTAAACGCGGTAACTGCGGTATCAGGTAGCGGTCCAGCCTACTTCTTTTTAATGATGGAAGCGATGCAACATGCCGGTGAAAAATTAGGACTTTCTAGCGAAGTTACACAACGGCTAGTATTACAAACCGCACTAGGCGCAGCTCGGATGGCGACCGAAAGCGATGTTTCAGCTGAAGAACTGCGTAAAAGAGTCACCTCCAAAGGTGGCACGACCGAAAAAGCAATATTAAGTTTTCAGTCAGCCAATTATCAGCAGATCGTACTCGATGCACTGCAGGCTGCGAATGATCGCTCGATATCACTTGCCGATGAACTCGGCTCAGACTAACCCTCTAACCCCCTAACAGCACACTAACGGATCACAGTAATGAGTCAGGAAAATCCATTCATTTTTTTAATCGATACAGTTTTTAATATCTACATCGCCGTCATGTTATTACGTTTCTTACTACAGCAAGTCGGCGCTGACTTTTATAACCCTGTCTCACAGTTTATTGTTAAGGTAACACAGCCTCTGGTAGGCGTTACCCGACGGTTTATTCCGAGCATTAAAAAAATAGACACAGCAACACTGGCACTGGTATTAATGTTAATCATCGTGAAAATGGTGGTGTTATTCAGCATAGCCGGTTACCCGATGAATGGCTCGCAGATTTTTATTCGTGGCGTGTATGACCTGGTATCCCTGACCTTTGACATCTTTATTGTTGCACTGTTCGTGCAGGCAATCTTAAGCTGGGTCAATCCCGATCCTTATCATCCAGTCAGCAGTCTATTGCGCAGTTTAACCATGCCGGTACTAAGACCGATTCAAAAACATGTCCCACCCATGGGGGGAATTGATATATCAACCATTGTCGCGCTGATTGGTCTAATGTTTATTAAGCGACTGGTTTTATCCTTATTTCAACTACTGTAACAATGTAAGCCTTCTACTCGCTAAAAAAACATCGGATGCTTACTCACCACATAGAAAGGGTTATTTCACCAGTGCATTCAGATCGAAGATTGGCAATAAAATACCTAATACGATAAGCAGCACCATCAGGCCCATGGCTAAAATAATCACTGGCTCAAGTATGCCGACGATATAAGCGATTAATGTAACCTGTTCACGCTCTAACTGCACCGAGGCACGCTCTAACATCTCTTCCAGCTTACCGCTGTTCTCACCACTGGCAATCAACTGCAAAGTCATCGGTGGAAACAATTTACTTTGATCGWGTGCCTTTTTAATACCCACGCCTTCGCGCACACGATCCGTCGCTTTCATGACGGCTTCGCGCATCGGTAAATTAGCAACCACTTTGGCCGAGATTTTCATCGCCTCAATAACCGTCACACCGCTTCCGGTAAGAATACTAAACGTACGGGTAAATAATGCCGCATTCAAACCGCGCACCAATCGCTGGATAAGAGGCAGTCGTAACAAAAAATGGTGGTACTTCATCACAAACGCAGGACGCGTTAACAAAASCTGAAAGCCGACCACCAGCGCGATAATGACGACCAACAGGAACATGCCATAATCAACCACAAAATCACTTATCGCAATCAATGTAATAGTAAGCCCAGGTAGCTCCTGACCCGTATCTTCAAATACCGAAACCACCTGCGGCACAATACTGGTCATCATAAACACGACGATGGCAACAGCAAACAGGGACAAAAAGGCTGGGTATATTAACGCCTGACGTACCTTACTCTGTATTTCCTGGCGACTCTCTGTGTAATCTGCCAGTCGCTCCAATACCGTATCMAGATGRCCYGATTGYTCRCCSGCATCRACAGTRGCRCGRTAYAATTCTGGAAAAACCTTCGGGTAATCACTAAGCCCAACCGCTAATGAGTGCCCTTCGAGTACGCGTGAGCGAATAGCAAACAACATACTTTTGATACGTGGCTTGTCGGTTTGATTAGCAACCGCGGCAAGCGTTTCGTCCAGTGGTAAGGCGGCTTGGATTAAGGTGGCCAACTGCCTTGTTATTAAAGCAAGTTCGGTGGTGCTGATACTTCGCTGAAATAAACGTGGCGCATTACTACCGSTGCTTTTTTTACTTCGCGCTTTTTGATGACTTTCTATTATCTCAAGTGTCGACAGGCCCTTATCACGTAACATCTGACGCACTTGTTTCGCGGTATCACCTTCGATGACACCTTTCTTCTCTTTACCTTTTGCGTCTAACGCAATGTAATCAAATGCCGCCATTGATGTATTTTTTATTCGTCTCGACTAACACGTAACACTTCTTCCAGCGAAGTATCACCTGCAAGAATCATTCGTTTACCATCCTGACTTAAACTGGTTGAAATCGTTCTGGCATACCGTTCCATCTTTTGCTCACCCTCACCTTCGTGGATCATGTTACGAAGATGACTATCGACCGGAATGAACTCATACAACGCACTACGGCCCATATAACCTTGATGATTGCATTCAGTACAACCCTCCGCACTATAAATTATCGTACGGTCATCGTTCTCCATACCTAACCACTGACGTTCTTTTTCCGTTATCTTATGTGAACTTTTACAATGTGGACAGAGATTTCTAACCAGTCTTTGCGCCATGACACCAATTAAACTCGACGCCAGTAAAAATTGCTCAATACCCATATCTCGCAGCCGGGTGATGGCACCGATAGCACTGTTTGTATGCAAGGTCGACAACACAAGGTGACCCGTTAAACTAGCTTGAACGGCGATCGATGCTGTTTCCAGATCACGTATCTCACCGATCATCACCACATCCGGGTCTTGACGCAAGATAGAACGTAGGCCACGCGCAAAAGTCATATCAACTTTAACATTCACTTGTGTCTGACCGATGCCATCGATGAAATATTCGATCGGATCTTCAACGGTTAATATGTTGCGTGTTTTCACATTGAGGATACTCAACCCCGCATAAAGCGTGGTAGTTTTACCCGAACCAGTAGGGCCAGTAACCAGAATAATGCCATGCGGTTTATGCAACAGACCATAAAACTCATCGTGCAGCTTTTTGGTCATGCCCAGTTGCTCAAGATCCAGTCGTCCAGCCTTTTTGTCGAGCAGGCGCATCACCACGCGTTCGCCATGGCCCGATGGTAAAGTCGAGACACGCACATCAACCGCTCGACCTGCCACACGCAAGGAGATTCGACCATCTTGCGGTAAACGTTTTTCAGCAATATCAAGTTTAGCCATCACTTTGATACGTGAGATTACCAGTGGTGCGATGTTACCTGGCGGCCTCAGTATCTCTCGCAACATACCATCAACACGAAAACGAATCCGCAGACGATTTTCAAACGGTTCTACAWGTATATCTGATGCGTTAACTTTTATCGCTTCACTCAGCAGAGCGTTAATCAGACGAATGATAGGCGCATCATCATCCGCTTCCATGAGATCTTCCGGCTCCAGTGTCTCGGCTAACTCATCAAGGTCAAGTTCTTCACCAACGCCTTCCATCATGGCCATAGCTTGATCACTGGCCTGTTCGTAGGTCTGCGCCAACAGTGCAGCAAACTGCTCAGGCGCGGTATGGCTTAACGATATTTGACGGCGCGTAATTCGACCAATTTCAGCCAGAACCACAGGGTCAGGCGAATCGCGATGCAATAGATTTATGACGTTGTCATCAATTTTCCCGATCAACACACCGTGACGTTTGGCGAAGGTATAGGGAAGTATTTGTGGCGTAAGCGTTGCTGTGGTGACCGTATCACCTTTTTCAACAGCTTCAGCCTCAGCGTTTGCGTTAGATGAATCCATCGTCGTCATCATCCCAATCATCATCCGAATCAAGAATAACCTGTGATTTTTCGGTGGTTTGTTTAGAGCGATCAAGCTCTTCGATGGGCGGCAACCGTGGTGCCGCATCATCTAACAAGCCAAAGCTACCATCACTTTTATTGTATGCACCACTTTCGATACCGCGTAGGTAATTATATTTCTCATTGGTTACATAAGCGGCATCTCTGTGGTCACGCAATATGGTTGGGCGCAAGAACACCATCAAATTAGCTTTCGATTTCGTTGTACTTTGGGTACGAAATAAAGCGCCTAAAAAGGGAATGTCACCAAGGAAGGGTACTTTACTCTCTGTGTCTGACACCTCTTCCTGTATCAAACCACCTAATATTAAAATGCCACCATCATCAACCAGTACACTGGTTTTTATCGACCGTTTACGTGTCGCAATCCCCTGCTCCAGCGTCCCTGGTATGACMCTTGATGTTTCCTGTTCGAGGTCAAGCCTAACCGTATCACCTTCATTAATCTGCGGTGTTACTCTTAAAGTCAGCCCTACATCCTGTCGCTCGATAGTCTGGAAAGGATTATTCGGATCGGTACTGCCCGTACCCGTAAAACTACCGGTAACAAAAGGTAGATTTTGACCGACGATAAGTTCCGCTTCTTCGTTATCGAGGGTAACGATGCTTGGTGTTGATAAGATATTGGTGTTGGTATCGGTTTGCAGTGCTCGTAACAGAGCGCCGTATCTGACACCTGAATTAGTAGTATCGCCCAGGCCAAATGAAAGCCCAGCAGGCACTGACACTCCTGTTGATACTGCGCCGCCCAATGTGGCCAACAGTAAATCGCCAACACCTGCGAAATTACTTAAACCCACAGGCAAGGCACCATTGTCTCGATTCGCGCCATCAACAGCAATACCAATACCAATTTCTTTATCCTTGCTGATGGTTATTTCTGCAATTATCGCCTCAATTAAAACCTGTGCACGACGAATATCCAACTGCCGAATCACCGCTTTTAAATTTTTAATGGTCGTGGGGTCAGCAGAAATAATTAAAGCGTTGGTTTCCTTGTCCGCCTGGATGATAGCATTCTGACTAATGGCATTGCTTGAAGCGATGTTAGCCGACGCTTTACCCTTCACTGCACTTGTACCACCACCTTGTGATTTTAAACCGCTAAGTATTTTGACCAGGTTTGCTGCTTTGGCATATTTAAGATAGATAACATGGGTATTTCCGCCACCATCTTCGAGTGGTGTATCCAGATAGGTAATAGTCGCTCGAATTTTTAATCTTGAAGCACGATCACCCGTCACCAAAATACTGTTCGTACGATCGTCCGCGGCTAATTTGATTTTTTTCGTTATATCTTTCGTGCTACCACCTGCATTTRACGAATTTAAAATTCGCACGAGTTCAGAAGCAGCTGCATGTTTTAACGGGATAATCTCTAATACATCACTATCCGGTCTGTCGACACCCTGTATTATTTTTAACAAGCGTTTTATATTACCCGCATGATCCGTAATAATTAACGTATTGGTCGGGTTATAAGCGGCCAGATGACCTTGCTGTGGCACCAGAGGACGTAATATAGGAACCAGCTGTGACGCCGGCACGTGATCCAGACGAATAATTTTGGTGATCAGCTCATCAGCAGCAAAATTACTGTTAGCGGTCGATAACGGTAATGGGCCTTGTTTTGCATTAACTTGAGGAACAATTTTYATCACTGCCCCCGTAGGCACGGCAGCATAACCGTGCACCTGCAACACGGACAAAAAGACCTCGTACACCTCTTCCGTCGATAATGTATTTGAAGATATAACGGTTACTTTTGCTTTAACCCGTGGGTCGATAATAAAGTTTTTTTTGGTAAATTTAGAAACTTGTTGGATCAAAATACGGATATCCGCATCTTTCATATTCAGTGTAATCTCATCGGCGAATGCCGATACCGAAATAAATAGTGATAACAAAACAGGCAACAGCCGTTTCTGCGTAACATGCCATAGCGTTTGCCACAATCGTTGAGGCAAACGCAACAACAACGTTTTCAGCTGAAGTGCGAATATGACTAATCGAACAATGGTCATGCAAATATCCTGATAATAAATGTTATGGCAAGGTGATATTAAGCAGGAAATCAGCACCATGATGAAGCGAATGTTGTGTGTGGAGCAAAAATCTTAGATATACGAAGTGGTGAAGTTGAAATTTATGAAGCAA
>NVSH01000085.1 GCA_002401185.1 Gammaproteobacteria bacterium
CGCAAAACATTACCGCTATTCGCCCCATGCGTGATGGCGTTATCGCGGATTTCAATATCACCGAAAAAATGCTGCAACATTTCATTCGCTCTGTACATGAAAGTAAATTATTACGCCCCAGCCCACGCGTGCTTATCTGTGTGCCCTGTGGTGCGACACAAGTCGAACGCCGAGCTATCCGTGAATCCGCTGCTGGCGCTGGCGCCAGAAAAGTTTTTCTAATCGATGAACCTATGGCCGCAGCAATCGGTGCAGGTATGCCGGTTGATGAACCCAAAGGGTCGATGGTACTTGATATCGGCGGTGGCACATCCGAAGTCGCCGTTATTTCTTTAAACGGTATTGTGTATGCTGCCTCGGTACGTGTTGGCGGTGATAAATTTGACGAAGCCATTACTAATTATGTGCGTCGTAATTACGGCATATTAATCGGCGAAGCAACCGCGGAAAAAATCAAACACCAGATCGGCACCGCTTACCCAGGAAAAGATCTATTAGAAATCGAAGTCAAAGGCCGTAATTTATCCGAAGGCATACCACGCAGCTTCTCACTCAACAGCAATGAAATACTCGAAGCCCTGCAAGAACCATTACATGGCATTGTCAGCGCGGTTAAAACTGCGTTGGAACAAACGCCACCTGAATTAGGTGCCGACGTCGCTGAGCGCGGCATTGTATTAACCGGTGGTGGCTCATTGTTACGTGATATCGACCGCCTCATCATGGAAGAAACTGGCCTGCCCGTGGTTCTGGCGGAAGACCCCCTCACCTGTGTGGCGCGTGGTGGCGGCCGAGTCCTTGAGCTTATCGACGAACACGGAGGCGATTTCCTCGCTGTTGAATAATTACTATGTGCAGCAACACTTTCCGTAACGGTATTTTAAAAGCACATTTTATTAACCGGCGCACCGCTTAGTTACGCCGCCTCATGCAAACGCTATTTACCCGTGGCCCATCCGCTACCTTTCGTATGGCAATTTTGGTGGCCTCTTCGGTCACATTGATGATGGTAGACCATCGATGGAAATCTCTAGAGTTAGTACGCAGTGTGTTTTCCAGCATTATTTACCCTCTGCAATACACCATTGATTTACCTATCCGTTTATATTACTGGAGCGATGAAGTCATAAGCTCTAATCATATATTGCTGGAAAAAAATCGTAAATTCGAAGCACGTCACCTGGAAAATCGCGTGCAGTTACAAAAGCTGGACATCATCGAAAAAGAAAATAATCGTCTACGTCAATTGTTAAGCGCTACACCAAAAATCACCGAACAATTACTTATCGCTGAAATCATCAATGTTGATGTCGACCCTTACCGGCAACTTATCCTACTCAATAAAGGCAGTAACAACGATGTTTACATCGGGCAAGCTGTCATTGACGCCCATGGCATCATGGGCCAGGTAATACACACCGGGCCATTCTCCTCAACGGTGATGTTAATAACCGATGCCAGTCATGCGCTGCCAATACAAATCGACCGAAACGGATTACGTGCTAACGCCTTCGGCAGTGGCAAAATCAACCAACTGACGTTACGTCACCTACCTCATAATGCGGATATTCAGGTCGGCGACACATTGATCACTTCTGGCCTGGGCGGCACTTTTCCACCCAACTACCCCGTAGCAACCATCACTAAAGTTGAACACCCAGCCGGCGAACCCTTTACCACAGTCGAAGCCATACCGCTGGCGGAACTAGATAAAAGCCGTGAAGTATTACTGGTCTGGCGAAATACAGTAGAAGAAAACTCAYCGATTGACTCGCTGCCAGATACCGATGACATCTCATTGACGAACGATACTAATACCGGCGTCGTCATTCAAACTGAAACGGACAAAGACGAACCAACACTGGCAACTGAATCGACGACGCCCGGCGAAGACAATGAATAAGACGTTACGTATTGGTTTATTGACCATGATCGGTGCATTCATGCTTGCTATCATGCCGTTACCTGTTTGGGCGATTGAATTTAGACCTGACTGGGTAACATTGGTATTAATTTACTGGGCAATGGCGCAACCGTCTAAAATCGGCGTTACCATGGCCTGGCTTGCGGGTTTATTGCTCGATGTAAGTTACGGTACGTTGATGGGGCAAAATGCTGTCGGTATGGTACTGGTCATCTACGTTGTTCATCTACAACATCAACGATTACGAATGGCCTCACTTTTACAACAAGCTATCGTTATCTTTTTTCTGTTATTAATAAAGCAAATACTGGTTTTATGGGTCGACGGCATGTTAGGGCGGGCACCGAATAGCTGGTTATATTTTATGCCAACCTTCACCAGTGCATTTTTGTGGCCATGGACCTTTCTAATTTTGCGAGATTTACACAGAAAATACAGCGTCAATAAGCAGTACCATTATTAGTCAATTGACGCTACCGGCAATACATAAAAATAAACCGACACGAAATGACAAAAACTCCCCATCAGCACAAAAACATGAAAGATTGCGTGATTAAATTTTAGTTTTTCGATCGCMTAMAGMRSCKCCCNMGACMGWATAAGSMNSWMMMYCYGCCACMANNYWRTATAAACCTTCAGAAGATATGTTTTCGACCAGAGGTTCTAAAGCAAACAATATTATCCAACCCATAAAGACATACATCAGCGTCGAAACAAGATCATATTTTCCGGTAAAAAATAATTTTAAAACAATGCCACTTAATGCCATACCCCAGGTGACTCCAAAAATAATCCAGCCGGTTGAACCACTCAAAGTAATGAGAGCAAAGGGTGTATAAGTTCCTGCAATGAGAATATAGATTGAAGCATGGTCGAAAATCCTAAGCCTGTCTCTTGCCACCGGTTCTATTGTGCTGTGATAGATAGTCGAGGCCGCATACAGAACCAGAAGACTAAAACCAAAAACACTAAAACTGACGATATGCCAAACCGTTCCGTATATCGAAGCTTTTGTAATTAAAAGCACAATAGCGACAATACTTAAAATAAACCCTAGCGCATGTGAAGATATGTTTATTTTTTCTTCTAAAGACGAATAATAATATGTTTCGCTCATAGGGTTACCTTCAAATTACAACCAAATGATCGTTAGTCATGTGACATAAAATCTTCAATTATTATTTCATCTATCTGCTCTGGCGTAAGAAATTTGTTTGCGTAATCCAGGTAGACGCCACTGCTCAGAAACAGATCAAATAAATCAGCATCCACATGTTTGTCGTCTCGCATAAAACTAAGTATCCTCAATGATTCACTTAATTTTTTAGCTTTTTTGTATGGCCTGTCCGAAGCTGTTAACGCTTCAAAGATATCAGCTATCACCATCATCCTCGCTGTCAAAGGTTGTTCACTCATTACCAGACGTTTTGGGTAGCCTTTACCGTCCATCGTCTCGTGATGACTGCCTGCAATTAAAGGCACATTTTTTAAATGTTTTGGATAAGGTAAATTATTTAACATGATGATGGTTTGAATCATATGGCCATTAATCATATAACGCTCTTCTGCACTCAAGGTGCCACGCTTAACCGAAAGGTTGTATAACTCACCACGATTATATTTATATTCTGGCGTATCTACTTCAAAGCCCCATGGGTTATCCTTCGGCATCTTATCAACTTCATGTCTAGCGATAAGATGTTCGCTCTTATCTGATAATAATTTTTCTTCTACCGGTAGTGACTCACCATGATTTTCCTTACGCTCCAACTCTTCCCAGGATAAACCTAGACTATCATCCAGAGTTCGCAGCCATGTTCGCTCAGCTATGTTTTGTAATCTTTCGATTTTCTCATCGGCCATGAATTCACCACCGACATTACATTCAGCAACAAAAGCAAAATCTTCATCAAGTTGTTTATTTTTCTGTTCAAGCTCCGTTAGACACGCTTGTTTATCACCACCTCCTGCAATCTTTTGCCAACAGGCAATTTCCTCATCACGTTTTAATACTTCAAAACGTGTTCTCACTTCATGAATACGATCATAGATGGTTTCCAGTTTTGTGGCCTTATCAACGACAAACTCTGGTGTAGTAACTTTTCCGCAATCATGTAACCAGCAGGCTATCCTGAGTTCTTCCCACTGCTTTTCACTCAGATCAAAGTTTTTATATTTATCCGTATTACTCCGGCAAGCAGCCTCAGCCAACATCAATGTTATCTCCGGTACACGTTGACAGTGCCCACTGGTATAAGGCGACTTGGCATCGATCGCACCAGCTATTAATTTAATGAAAGCATGTAACAGAGCTTCCTGCATATGAAATAGTTGCCGACTTTCCAATGTGACTGCGGCAAACCCAGACAAAGCTTCAATAAATTCTATGCTGCTCTGATTTTCATCTGCATCTTCAGTAATACTACCGTTTTCATATAACAGGCAGAGCACCCCGATAATTTCATCATTACGGTTTTTTAACGGCAGGACGATACTCGTCAGGACGTCAACATTAAAAACATCCAACAAAGACATCAGTTTATTATCACTGCGTCGATCTAATCGAATGACACTGCTTCCTGTTTTTATAGAAAAAAGCTGCGTCACTTCTTCCAGATTCATCTCAGGCAAACCTGCCGTTAATCGCGACTTGTTATTTTTGTCACATAAAAAATCAGCTTTTAATTGACCATCCCGTTCATCCATAAGATAGATAAGCGCCGCATCCGATTGGCTAATCAACATGGTTTCTTTGGTAATACTTTTTAATAAGGTATCCAGATTTTGTTCGCCGGCTAATGAATTGATCAATTTAATAAATTGACTGATGGTTGATTTCATCGACTCCATCGCACAATCAAGCGCATCAACCTCTCGGATAAATGAGGACTGTCGGTGCGTTTCTTCGAAATCAAAACGTGCAATTGCTCCTGCTTCGCGCGCTAACAAATTTAACGGTGTCGAGATTTTTTTAGCGATAAGCCAAACCACGGGTATGAAGAAAATCAATACGATAAAAGCGGTTAACAGCAGCTGCTCACGGATCTCGATAGCATCTGCCAACAATTCATCAACTGGTGATATCATCAAGGCGTACAAATTCTCACCACCTAATTTTGCCACAAGACGTGTACTACCAATCCAGCGTCTACCTTTATATTCAAAATCAAGCGTCTGCTCTTTCATAACGACATTGCCTGCAACATAAGAAAGCACATCACTGTCTAACTGATACAAGTTAGCTAGCTGTATTTTTCCCTGATTATCGTTGTCTTGATTATTCCTCACGACTTTTTGCTGATCTTTATAAGCAAGGATTTCACTCTCTGCATTAATCAGAACCACTTCGGAGTCCCGCGTTACCTGATGTCTGGCAATCGTTTTACTTAAACTTTCTAACGTGATATCAAATACCACAACCACACCAGGCTCGTTTGTTTTACTCATCGCTGTTAAACCAACAATCTTACTGTCATAAAAAAGATAGGGTTTTGTTGCAGAGGGCGTTTCTATAGCTTGTTGATACCAGGGGCGGAGGCGTGGATCGAACTTACTGTCTTCACCCTCGCTTCGTGCAATCTCGTTTAAGTTGTCATCAATATAGATCGCGTATAATTTATCGGCTTCGAAACCAGCATCTAAATCCGAGGTGTCCTGTGTTTTGTTCAAGTAAAAAACAACGAATGCAGCTCCCGCAGGAACACGGTATTTTTCACGCATGTATGGCGTATCACTCCGGGTGACAGCTAGATAATCTCCATCGCCATAACCAATGCCAACAGAAAAAACGGTAGGTTCAGACGTAAGTACAGCCCTAAAATTAGCAAGGTAATGAATACGTGTTGCAAACGTTGTTGCTTCGACCACTGGCAACAGTCGAAATTGACTCAAACCTTTCGATACCGAACTGTAATTAGCCTCAAAATCCAGGCTCAACTCACGTGTTATACGCACATACAAGTCATGCGCTGAGTCGAGCATGATATCTGATGTTTTGCTGAAACTCTGCCAACTCAAAACGACTGTTAAAGCCAGGGTAACAATAATAAATACTGTACTTATTACTATCTGCAGTGAGTATTTTTTTCGCATAGATGCCCTGTTTATTTTTATTGTTGCCGGCGACACATAAACATATGTAACCAATTGAAATAACTAATTATTTAACATTATTAGCCACGAAAAACCATGTTCATGTTCCATTTTATTTTTTCAGTAAAATCTGACACCACAAATTACTGCGTTTAAGCTTATTGCATTCTATTAAAGATAGGCCTAATATGCAGGAACACGAATGAKAACGATTCTCCTTAGCAATTACACATAAAGCCCTATGACCGACCTGCAACCTAAAACAAACTTACTCGATTTAAAAAATGGTCGTAGTGGCCGTATCGCAGACATCAAAGGCGGCAATCAGATGGTCAGACGTATGTTATCACTTGGTCTCCGCGTTGGCACTATCGTAAACATGCTTAATCACCGAGGTAAAAGCGTGGTGATTCAAAATGAAGGAACCCGTGTTGCACTCGGCCCTGGCATGGTCGAAAAATTATTGGTAGAGCCTCTCGAAAGTTGATTTGATATGGCTGGCTGTACTAAGGAAAACGAYACCAACAATAATGCAGCGCAAGCTTCGCAGCCGAATTCTCTGACTATAGCGATAGCCGGCAACCCCAACTGCGGTAAATCTGCACTCTTTAATGCCTTTACTGGCATTCGCCAAAAAACAGGCAACTGGCCCGGGGTCACCGTCGACCGTAAGCAGGGTTTTTTCGAGTTACAAAATCAAACCATCACCGTTTACGACCTGCCCGGCATCTATTCGCTCGATGCCAGCTCAATCGATGAGGAAGTGACCCGAGATTATTTACTGACACGCGAAGCAAACCTGATAGTCAACGTTGTCGACGCTTCAAACTTAGAGCGCAATCTCTACCTCACCGCCCAATTACTTGAAATGAGTGTACCCATCGTGCTGGTACTCAACATGATGGATGTGGCCCGAAAACGCGGCATCGAAATTGATACTAAAAGTCTTTCACAAAAACTTGGCTGCCCTGTTATCCCGGTAGTAGCTATCAACGGTGAAGGTATTGACAAACTCAAACACGAAATCATGTGTGTTACATCGAATGAGCACAGTGGCGGCTTTCGTCTGGCTCACGATGAGGTTGTAGAACAGGCCATTACTGACCTGACGCCTGGATTACAACAGTGCAGTACGATTAATTCCGATAACCTGCCCTGGTTCGCACTCAAGCTACTGGAAAATGATGTCAATGCGCAAGGTCAAYGCAGTGAATCCATGCTTATTGAAGTGACAAAATGGCAGGCCATTATCGAACAACGAACTGGCGAAGACGCTGATATCCATATTGCTGATAGCCGCTTCAATCATGCGCATACCTTGGCGCAAGCAGTCATTAAGAAAAAAGGAAAAGTTGGTAAAACCATTACCGACAAAATTGACGCCGTGGTATTAAGTCGCGTACTCGGCATCCCTTTCTTCTTGCTAGTCATGTACCTGATGTTTATGTTCACCATCAATATCGGCGGGGCTTTTATCGATGTCTTTGATGGCATCGCTGGTGCAATTTTTGTCGATGGCTTTTCGAAAATTTTGGCAGCTATAGGTCTACCCGATGTGCTACGTATTATTCTGGCAGATGGTCTTGGCGGCGGCATTCAAATCGTCGCTACGTTTATACCGATAATCACCGCATTGTATTTATTTTTATCCGCAGTAGAAGACAGCGGATACATGGCACGCGCGGCCTTCGTTATGGACCGATTCATGCGCACTATCGGCTTACCCGGAAAAGCATTTGTACCGTTAATCGTTGGCTTTGGTTGCAATGTTCCAGCGGTAATGGCAACACGCACCTTAGAAAATGAACGTGAACGCAAACTGACCATATTAATGAATCCGTTTATGTC
>NVSH01000086.1 GCA_002401185.1 Gammaproteobacteria bacterium
GATCATTATGCTGGTCGTAATGGTAATCGTAGCGTTACCTTGATACAGGCTGAACACCTTCTAACGATTTCATCCTTACTTCACAAGGATGAAGTTCAACCTGCTGAATTGCGTCGTAACATTGTTGTTAGTGGAATAAATTTATTAGCATTAAAAAATCGTGAGTTTAAAATTGGCACATCAATATTTAAAATGACAGGTTTGTGCCACCCGTGTTCGCGGATGGAAGAAGTGCTAGGTGAAGGAGGTTACAACGCTGTGCGTGGACACGGAGGGATAAATGCATGTGTAATTTCCACAGGCGTTATTGAATTGTTAGATACGGTCGAAGTGTTGTAGTGAATAGGGTGTAAATGAAATTGTCGATTTTCTTATTAGGTTTTAACTATTTTTAAACTGGTCGTCCCGCGTATAGAATTAAGTGAATCTTTATTTGAAGCCAAATTGTTTTTGTCCTCAGTAAGTAAATATAAACCACTTCGGTAAGACTCTTGAGCTAGCGTTGGTTCGTTAATATGTTCTTCTAATAATTGCGCTAACTTTAAGTAAGTTTCTTGCATAGGGTTAATTGCGATACTGGCCTCTAAAAAGTTTCTTGCTTTTCCCCATAACGAAAGAGAAATACAACGCTTTCCTAGAGCGAGCAAGAGATAGGCATTGTGCTGATGATCTCTTAACCAGCTTTCGACCACCTCAAGTTGCTTGTTGTTTATTATTACATCCAGTTCAGAATATAAAATGATTGTACTTTCCTGCCAGTTATTATCTAGAAACAAGCGAAGTGTTTTTTCAGCTTCGTCGGTGGCATTTAAACGTGTTAATTGATTCGCATAATGCTCAATAATCTCTGGCAGGTCTTTTAAATGTTGAGGTATGTTTTGCCAGTTTTTGATCAATGAAGCGGTATCTTCGGGTTTGGTTTTCGACGTATCGATGAGATTTGATAAACTACCTTTGTAAGCGAGCACTTCAAATGAAAGAAAATTATCTGATGATAGTTTTCCATATGATTTTATATCAGGCAACATATCCTTTAAGTTATCCCAATCGTTAAGGCGTTTGTAGGTGTTAGCCAGGCAAGTGATGATAAAAGGGTGATGGATAGACTGTTCATTAAGTTGTTTGAGCGTTGCCAGGGCTTGCTCATGTTGAGCATGGTCTAACTGTAGTTCGACTTTTGTAAGTCCTATAGCTATGCTTGCATCGGGATAGGCTTCAAGTGCTTTTTGTAAATAGTTATCGCGACGATCGTGTGCGCCAAGTTGYTGGGTAGCACGTGCAGCTAAGAGATAAATGAGCAATTTATTTTCATTATGTTTAACGTGTTGTAATAATACTTTTTCTGCTTTTTCGAAACGACCTTCGGTATATTCAATTAGACCTTCAGACAAGGATAAACGAGCTTTTGCTATGTTGTTATTTTGATGTTTGTTAGATACATAAATCCATAGATTTTTAGTTGCTGCATAACTTTTTCGCAAAGCCAAGATAATAAATAAACAAGTAATGATCGCTGCACTAAAAACCAATAGATTGGTTTCGAAAATAAAATCAGCAAAACTAAAACTGACTTGCCCTATATCATTTTGCTTAAACATACTAAAACCGGCAATAGTTATCGCAGAAATTAATATGATGTATAAAAGTCGGTTCATAAAGACCACCTGTTTTAGATTGGTATTTTGCGCAAGTAACTATAAAGAGTGTTATTAGGGTAAATTATATATCATGTTATTAACAGTTTAGTTATCTTTAGAAAAATTAAAATAGCCTATATTACGATGATAAATATTTAGTTAGTGCTTTCATGGTGGCTTCGTCAGTTGCATCTTCAGCAGTGATAATTGTTGTAAAACCTTGTTGTAATGCAAATTCATAGACACGTTGAGAGGGTACTAGCAGGGGTATGTTGGTCAGCGATTTACAGTCTTTCATTAAGGCGATTAAATTTGTTAGACCATTATTACTGCTGATGGTTATAACATTTAGCGTTTGTATTTCGTCGTCAGTCAGAGGTGGTTTAGTTGGGCGTTGTCTCTGATATGTTTCTACATAATGTAGTTGTGCACCACGTTTTACCAGAGTGTCACCCAATAATGCTCGACCACCGACACCGCGAAAAATAAGAATATTTTCGTTATTTATAGCACCCTTTTGAAATCGGTTGCTCAGTAATAAGGATTCGGAATTATGCTCAGGTGCTTCTATGTCGACAGTAATATGTTTATCGGTTAACGCTTGCGTCGTTTTAGAACCGATAGAAGCGATTATTAGGTGTTTTGGAAGAACAGGAAAATAGAGATGGCTTTGTTCGACAGCGGTGGGGCTTATAAAGATAGCCATCGTATAAGTATGTAACTGTTTTTGTAGTTGAATTAACCGTTGGATTTGTAGTGATGTCGGCGGTGTAATGGTAAAAACTGGGTAGTGAAGAATAACGCCACCAGCTTTTTCTATAAGGCAACGTAACCTTATTTCTCGATCTACCGGCCTGGTGACGAGTATGGTTTTATTTACTAGAGGTTCTACTGTCTGATGGTTATCTGGACACATTTATATGATGGTGCACCGAGGCAACTGTATATAATCGATAGTGTCATTTTAACAGTGCATAACCAGTGTGCGTCAAATCATTCTGGGAATATCTCAGGATTTCAATTTTTTACGTATATAAGGCAGGTGGCGACGACTTACTTCTAACAGGTCGTCGATATCATTAAATCGAATACAGGCATGACCGTCATCATTTTTTGTTAACCCGGTAAGCTTTTGTTTTGCAACCAGTGCATTGCGATGAATACGGATGAAGTTAGCGGCAAACTCATCTTCCAGTGTTTTTAAAGATTCTTCAATTAGATACTCCTGTTCGGCGGTGCGCAGGGTAACGTATTTTTGGTCAGCCTTAAAATAAATAATGTCATCAATCGATATAAGTTCGAGGGAGCCYCTGCTTTTGATGCATATTTTTTTGCGAGTATTACTGGTTTTGTCATTACGGAGTTGACTAAGCTGCGCCTTGTTCATACGTTTTGCTGCATCTAAAGCAGATTCCAGTCGGCTTTGTTTGATGGGTTTTAATAAATAATCAATAGCGTGTGCCTCAAAAGCGTGCAAAGCATGATCGCTGTATGCGGTGGTAAAAATGATAGCGGGTGGTTCATCCATACGGTTTATATAGCTGGCGGCTTCAATGCCATCCATGCCAGGCATACGTATATCCATCAGTACGACATCAGGGCGAGAAGACTGTGTTTTACGAAGAGCGTCTTCGCCAGTTTCAGCTTCTCCGATAATGGTATAGCTCGAATTGGTAGCTAACATTTTACGCAAACGCTGGCGTGCAAGTTGTTCGTCATCAACGATTAAAACATTCATTTATATTTTCCAAAGAAATCAAGTCAAAGGGATTACCAGTGTTACGGTATATTGATCTTTGGTGTCATTTATATAGAACTCGCCTCGATTTCCGTAGACAAGTTTTAAACGTTGCTTAATATTATCCTGCGCCATCTGGTTACCCTTTTTGAATGACATAGATTGTTCTTCTGACATCAACGGGTTGCTCACAGTTAACATAAGCCTGTTATCTATTTGTAGAGCAGAAATATGAATTTTTCCACCTTTTTCGATAGGTTCGATACCATGATAAATGGCATTTTCTGCTAGCGGTTGAATACATAACGAAGGAACCTCTATATTAAGTAAGGATTCATCGATTTCCCAGCTAATTTGTAACCGGTCTCCCAGACGTAGCGACTCTATCGCGAGATAACTTTTAGTCAGTTCGATTTCTTCACTGAGATGATTCATGTCCTTGTCTGTGAGGCTGGCACGAAATAGGTCGGAAAGGTCTTCGATGGATCTCTCCGCCGTGTCGGGTGCAATAGCGATTAAACTGGCGATGGTATTCATGCTATTAAATAGAAAATGTGGCCGGATGCGTGCTCGTAGTGCCTGTATTTCTGCACGACTCTGTGCAGCAATATTGAGGCGCCATTGTTGCTGGATGTAAAAATAACGTAGTAAGAAAAAATAGATGACGGCACTGATGGTCATTACTCGTACTAACAGTAATAAGTTTGGTGAATAATTTTCCATGCCTACATGAATGAACTGATTTGCACTATTAGCTAATAAAGTCACCAGTAAACTGACGGCCATCATCAGGCAGAATGAAACAATTAAACAATGGTTTTGTTTTAGTTTATGTAATCGGGAGCGAAGCTGGCATAATGCAGCTGCATTGAGCAAGGCTATCCACAACATTAATAATGATGAAATAGCTAAAAAATCCCAAAATTGTTGGATATTGGAGGCAGACGCCATTGAAAAAACAATCGATAAGACTTCCGTAAGCAGTACAACAATAAATACTTTACGTACATCACAAAAATTTGGCAGTAAGTTATTGGTTGTTAGTTCTTCATTATTTATAATATTTTCAGTCATTTACATTAAATAGACGAGCTTCTCTTAAATGCAAGTAGACGCTGTGTAAATCACAAACAAATTCGAAAAAGCAGTATTTGATATACTTCAAAAACTTACAATAAAAGCAGAGTTGCACTGAGCAATATATAACCATGAGTGATACTAAACAAGCATCTAGCAAGACCACCCATCCAACTAAAAATGCATCCTGGGGTGGTCGTTTTAGTGAGCAAACCGATGCATTCGTAGCAGCGTTTACCGCCTCGGTTCAATTTGATCGGCGCATGTATAAGCAGGATATTGCCGGCTCGAGAGCGCATGCAAAAATGCTTAATAAAATCGACATACTCAGCAGTGATGACCTCGACGCTATTTTGCAAGGGTTGGATACCGTCGAGCAGGAGATAAACGAAGGCCGTTTTAACTGGTCGATTGCGCTTGAAGATGTACACATGAACATTGAAGCGCGTTTAACTGAGCTGGTGGGTGATGCGGGTAAACGATTACATACTGGTCGTTCAAGAAATGACCAGGTGGCAACGGATATACGTCTGTATCTACGAGAGCAAATTGAGTTCATTATTAATGAAATAACGCGTTTGCAGAAAGGTATATTGGAAGTGGCAGCACGTGAAGCGGACACCATCATGCCAGGCTTTACCCATCTGCAGGTAGCGCAGCCGGTGACATTCGGCCATCATGTCATGGCCTGGTATGAAATGTTACAACGTGACGCCTCACGTTTTGCCGATGGGCAGCAGAGGATGAACCTGTCACCCCTTGGCGCTGCAGCTCTTGCAGGGACCAGTTATCCGATTGATCGTGACTTTACAGCCAGTGAACTTGGCTTTGATGGGCCAACACTAAACTCACTGGATTCAGTTAGTGATCGTGATTTTGCTATTGAATTTTGTAGTAATGCAGCCATTTTATTGGTACACATGTCTCGCATGTCGGAAGAACTGGTTATCTGGTCGTCTACGCAGTTTGATTTTATTGAATTACCAGACCGTTTTTGTACCGGTTCGTCAATCATGCCACAGAAGAAAAACCCTGATGTTCCTGAACTGGTGCGTGGTAAAACCGGGCGCGTCAATGGTAATTTAATCAGTTTATTAACGTTGATGAAATCTCAGCCTTTAGCTTACAACAAGGATAATCAGGAAGATAAAGAACCATTGTTTGATACCGTTGATACCGTATTAGGTTGTTTACGTGCTTTTGCAGACATGGTACCGGCTATTATTTGTAAACATGAGAATATGTATAAAGCAGCAAAGCAGGGTTTTTCGACAGCGACAGATTTGGCAGATTATCTGGTACGAAAAAATTTACCGTTTCGTGATGCCCATGAGGTCGTCGGTAAKGCGGTTGCGATGGGGGTGAGTACAGGTAAAGATTTAAGTGAGTTAACGCTTGAAGAACTACAACAATTTTCAGATAAGATAGAAAACGATGTTTTTGATGTGTTAACGCTCGAAGGTTCGGTCGCCTCACGAAATCACATCGGAGGTACCGCGCCTGAACAAGTGAGAAAAGCTATCGCTGTAGCGAGTGATAAAGCCTTTAATGACTGTGTAGGCAAAACATGATGGAGTAAGGTATGGTTTTAACGCATTTTGCACCAGCGATGAATCTATTATGGAAATATTTGGAAAGTGTTGATATTGATCCCAGGCCTTTATATGTGAAGGCGGGCATTGATCCACAGCTGCTGAGTAATCCTGATGCAAGGCTTAATAGCGGTAATGTTGAAAGGCTTTGGCAGAATGCTACAGACATCATAGAGGACCCTTGTTTCGGTGTTAAAGTGGCCAGTTTTTGGCACCCGTCACAAATTGGTGCTTTAGGTTATGCCTGGTTAGCAAGTTCGACCTTACGGCGTGCTTTCAAACGCGCTACTCGTTATATTCATGTGGTTTCTGAAAAAATAAATCTTGAAACTACAGACACACCTGCAGGTTTAAAAATAAGTATCTGCTTTGATGCTTCAGCCATTACGTTGCCACAACAACATGATGTTGCAGTTGCGGTGCTAATGCATATGTGTCGTTTTAATTACGGTGATGAATTAGTGGCGAAGGAAATAACCCTGGCGCGACCAAAACCGGCCTGTTCAAAACAAATAAGTGACTTTTTTCGCAGTGATGTGCAGTTTGACGCAGAGCAGAGCAGTTTGACTTTCGCTAGAGCGGATATTGATCGAAGCTTAGCATCAGCGAATAAACAGATAGCTTTAATGCATGATGAGATGTTGATGAAATACCTCATCGAGATAAAACAAGGTGATATCGTGGCGCAGGTTAAATCGATAATACTGGATAACCTTCCTGATGGTCATATAACCGATAAACTGGTTGCACGTGAGTTGAACTTAAGCGAGCGTAGTTTACAGCGTCGTCTAAAAGAGCATCAGACGACGTTCAGGTTTCTACTGGACAATGTCCGTGAAATGGTAGCGAAACAGTATATAAAAAATCCTTTAAACAGGATGAGTGATATTGCTTTTTTATTGGGTTTTTCTGAGCAGAGCGCATTTTCCAGGGCGTTTAAAAAATGGACAGGGAAGTCTCCCGTGGAATATCGTAAATCAATCTAGAATAACCGGTGTTTTAACTTTGTAATTCGGCCTGCAAAATAGTAATCACCTGTTGCGTGGCGTTGCTTAGATCGTTAAACACCTGGCTAGAAATATTAGCAGAGCCATCACGCCCGATTAACTCGACAACTTCAGCTATTTCGGCCAGACCAAAAGCCCCAATCGTACTGCACGAACTTTTCATTTTGTGAGACACGTTAAAGACAACATCAGCATCGTCGTTTTGAATGGCGGATTCAATTTCTGATAATTGCTCGGGTAAACTTTGCAGACACATCGAAATGATTTCTTTAAAAGAGTCGCCCATTATTTCTTTCATTTCTGAGAATGCAGCCGCATCCATGGCAGTTTGAGTCATATCTTATTCCATTGATTAATTATCATTGATTAAGTCGTGAGTGGGTGTCACCGACCAGTACAGCATTAGGTACGTTAATTCGTAAGGTAGAAACAATTTTACCATATATACCAGGTACGGCTTTAAATGAAATCCACAGGGTATTGAGCTTCATGTCCAGGTTAGCAAATAAAATTTCATCGTTAAATTGTATGAGAGAAAATTCAATATTGGCCAGGGTGTCTTTTATGTATGGTTCAGGCCTGGTCTTCAGTTTTGGGATGATCATTAGTAGATCGCTAACAGGTCCGCCATCTTCATCGTGCGTAGGGACAAGCTTCCACAAAGGTTCTGCGGGTGATAAATCCAT
>NVSH01000087.1 GCA_002401185.1 Gammaproteobacteria bacterium
TCTTCACTAAGAATTCGGCTAATTACTTTCTTGGCTTTTAACAGGTCATCGTCGTAACCGATACCAAACACCATATCAATTCGACGCGTATCACGTCTGGAATTATTAGTAATAGTGCCACCATATACCGCACCGTTTGGAATAATTATTTCACGGTTATCGGGAGTACGCATGGTTATACTAAAGATGCCTATCTGCTCAACAACACCTGATATACCACCAGCTTCAATAAAATCACCATCACGAAATGGGCGGAATATTATCAGCATGACACCTGAAGCCAGGTTCTGCAGTGTTCCCTGCAATGCTAAACCTATCGCTAAACCAGCAGCACCAATTAAGGCTATCATTGATGTTGTATTGACACCTAGTTGATCTAACGCTGCGATAACAACAAATAATAATAATATGGTATTTATTATTGAGCCGATAAAATTAACAAGAATTTTGTCTACATTCGCTCTTAACATCAAGTTCTTGGCAAACTTGACTAATACCTTTACAATGAACTTACCAACAAAAAATATCGCTAAGGCCATCACTATGTTTATTGCCCAGGGCAATACGTAAACTTCAATTAACTGCTGAATATCAATATTTTCTGGCATTTTATTCTTCCTTTAGTTAATGGTGAAAAATCACTATAAGCGCTCTTCCATAGGTATCAATTTTATTTTTTATTTGTAACTTATTGTAAATAGCCATACAACTTTTCACGCCAAAATAGTAACCAAAACCTTCAGCGCAAAAAAGAATTCTATCATAAAATCATCAACACCTTTGTTTTTATAGCAACAAAACCCTATTCAACCTTAAGTTTTCACAGCAATACACTGAAATTAGACGCATTTTGTTGATTCTTAACAACTTGTACTACAATTATCACCAACAACATAATTATTTGTAATATTTATGATACTCAACACTCCGAGCATTTCTGAAAGAAGGCAATCGCCTCGTTATGATATAGAACTTGCGATAGACCTTGTCTTACTAGATGGTAACATTCTGTCTGTGCTTAGCCAAAATATTTCGGGTAGTGGTCTACAGATTGTGTGTGACCGCTGGGTAACCCAGGAGATTGAACCTCGCGGCATTCAAAACCATGCAGTTAACGACATAAAGTTACAAGTGATAACAAACTTACCTGTCACTACAGAGGCGACAAAGTTTTACGCAAGCTGTCGTATAATGTCAGTGCAGCGAATGTCTCAAAATGAATACATTCTAAACCTAGCCTTCATCGATTTTGAGAATGGCAGTGAAAAAATCCTGAATACATTCCTCAACCAGCACAATCAAAAAAAAATTGTCTTTAAGGACATCTCTATTAATTCTGCACTTTCACGGTTAAAAGAACTGTGATTAAACTAAGAGCTTGTATACAACTAAGGCAGCTGCGTATCTCCCATTAAAAAACGATCAATTTCACGGGCTGCACCGCGCCCTTCGTTTATACCCCAAACAACCAATGATTGACCTCGACGACAGTCACCTGCGGCAAAAACACCTTCTACATTTGTTGTGTAATTGTCATGCACTGCCTGATAATTTGACCGCGSATCGTAGTCGATATCAACAGCATCACTAACATAGTGTTCTGGACCTAAAAAGCCCATGGAAAGCAACACCAGGTCAGCATGCCAAACTTTTTCGGTACCCTCAACTTCTGCCATCGTCCATCGGCCATCTACTTTGTTCCATTGCACTTCAACGATTTTCACGCCAGCAACATTACCGTTACCATCGTCTATGAATTCTTTGGTAAGGATTTGATACTCGCGCGGGTCACGACCAAAACGTTCCGTACTTTCTTCGTGACCATAGTCAACTCTATGGATGCGCGGCCATAATGGCCACGGGTTATCTTCAGCACGCTCAACAGGTGACTGTGGTAACAATTCAAAATTCACCAGTGATTGGCAACCGTGACGCAAGGAAGTGCCAATGCAATCAGTACCTGTATCACCACCGCCGATGACGATAACATTTTTATCTTTCGCTGAGATGTAATTTCCATCATCCAGATCAGAATCCAGCAGACTTTTTGTGTTGGCCGTTAAAAATTCCATAGCAAAGTGGACACCCTTTAACTCACGCCCTGGTACTCCCAGATCACGCGCGTTGGTTGCGCCGGTAGTAAATAATAAAGCATCATTTTCTTTTTGTAAGGTTTTAACATCAACAGCCATCTTGCCTTCTGGCATATCACCGCTACCACCTACATCGGCATTGGTAACAAAGGTAACACCTTCTTCTTTTAACAGATCTACACGACGTTGCACGACATCTTTACCGAGTTTCATATTAGGGATGCCGTACATCATCAAACCGCCAATACGGTCAGCTCGCTCATAAACCGTGACACTGTGACCGACCTTATTTAATTGGGCTGCGGCGGCCAGACCAGCCGGACCTGATCCGACGATGGCTACTTTTTTATCAGTACGAAACACAGGAGGTTGTGCATTAATCCAGCCTTCAGCAAAACCTTTATCTACGATCGCATTTTCAATATTTTTGATGGTGACCGCAGGATCAGTAATACCCAACACACAGGAACCTTCACAGGGTGCAGGACATACCCGACCAGTAAATTCCGGAAAATTATTTGTTTTATGTAAGCGGTCGAGCGCGGTTTGCCATTGTTCGGTATAAACCAGATGATTCCATTCCGGAATAAGGTTATTTACCGGACAACCATTGTCAGACTGGCAAAAAGGCACGCCACAATCCATACAACGCGCACCCTGAGTTTTAAGATGCTCGATGTCATGTGTACCAGTAAAGATTTCGCCATAATCTTTTACTCGCAAACCTATTTCACGGTAACTTTCTGTTTTACGTTTATATTCTTTAAAACCTGTCGCTTTACCCATTACGCCTTCTCTTAAATACTTTTACTCATCGTTAGATACAATTTATCGTTATCGCTAATTTATTTTCTACGCGACCGCTTGTTCTTCCTGTTTTTTCATTTCTAGMAWAMCNCMRMTYGKARKMRRWKRGCWTSANCTTYTNYAAATTNKMCTRNANYGKAWTYWRACSAGNKAKSARSKGMAAATKTNKGMAANMAMWMRWWMMMRWGTRCTWWAGMTGGTTTTCAATCAATGTTTTAAGCTCATTGATATCTTCCTCAACATCTACAGGATCAAGTTCGACCATACCCATGTTGCATAATGGTGTGAATGTTTTATCTTTATCCCACACATATGCAACACCACCACTCATACCAGCAGCGAAGTTACGCCCGGTTTTACCGAGGACAACAACACGTCCACCCGTCATGTATTCACAGCCGTGATCACCAACACCTTCTACAACCGTCTTCGCACCACTGTTGCGCACACAGAAACGTTCTGCAGCGATACCTCTAAAGTATGCCTCGCCCGAGGTTGCACCATAAAGAACCGTGTTACCGACAATAATATTTTCTTCGGCAATAAAACGACTATTTTTTGATGGATACACAATCAGACGACCACCGGATAATCCTTTACCAGCATAATCGTTAGCATCGCCTTCGAGTTCTATAGTCACACCCTGGTACAACCATGCACCAAGACTCTGCCCCGCTGACCCCGTCAATTTAATATGCACAGTATCATCAGCCAAAGGCTTGCCCTGATGTGCTTTTGCCAGCTCATGTGACAACATGGTGCCAACGACGCGGTTAGTGTTAACCACCGGCAAATCCATGGAAACTTTTTCGCCATGTTCGATGGCCTGCTTTGCACGCTGAATGATTTCATTATCCAGTGCTTTTTCAAGCCCGTGGTCCTGTGCTTTGGTGTGGTAAACCTCGACATCATCATGCGGCTTAACTGCCGCTGTCAGCAACGCTGACAAATCGATGCCACTGGCTTTCCAGTGATCAATAGCTTCATCTGCCTCTAATACATCCGCTCGCCCTATCATCTCATTGATGGTTCTAAAGCCTAGCGATGCCATGTGTTCACGCATGTCTTCTGCCACCATAAACAAATAATTAACGACATGTTCAGGTTTGCCTTTGAATTTTTTACGCAGTTCTTTATCTTGTGTGGCGATACCGACCGGGCAGGTATTCAGATGACATTTACGCATCATGATGCAACCCAACGTTATCAATGGCGCGGTCGAAAAACCAAACTCTTCTGCACCTAATAAAGCAGCGATAGTAATATCACGTCCGGTTTTCAGCTGGCCATCCGTCTGCACCACAACACGTGACCGCAGGTCATTCATCACCAAGGTCTGATGGGTTTCGGCAAGCCCTAATTCCCACGGCAGCCCTGCATGTTTAACCGATGTTAACGGTGAAGCTCCAGTACCACCATCATGGCCGGCGATGACAATATGATCAGAGAAGGCTTTGGTCACACCTGCAGCAACCGTACCCACACCAATTTCGGAGACCAACTTCACACTAATACGTGCTGACGGATTTGCGTTTTTAAGATCGTGAATTAACTGCGCAAGATCCTCGATCGAATAAATATCATGGTGCGGTGGTGGACTAATCAAACCCACACCAGGCGTAGAATGACGAATACGTGCGATGGTCTCATCGACTTTTCCACCAGGTAATTCGCCACCCTCACCCGGTTTTGCGCCTTGTGATATTTTAATCTGTAACTCATCAGCGTTGGTCAAATACCAGCTAGTCACACCAAATCGACCCGAAGCAACCTGTTTGATAGCCGAGCGTTTAGAGTCACCATTAGCCATCGGCGTAAAACGCGAGGCATCTTCACCACCTTCGCCGGTATTGGATTTACCGCCGAGACGATTCATCGCAATAGCCAATGTTTCGTGGCTCTCAGCAGAGATAGAACCAAAACTCATGGCGCCGGTCACAAAACGTTTAACGATCTCTTTTGCTGGTTCAACTTCTTCCAGTGGAATAGCGCCGCCGTTAACATCATATTTAAATTTCAATAATCCGCGCAAAGTCGCCCGACGTGTTGAATCATCGTCAGAAAACTTAGCAAACTGTTGGTAAGCTTCTTTACTGTTGGTACGTGCCGCTAGCTGGATACTGGCCAACGTTTGCGGGTTCCACATATGCACATCACCGCCACTACGCCAATGAAAATCACCAGGATTTTCCAGCACCGGAAGACGAACCACATCACGTGATGGATAAGCTTTTTCGTGGCGACGTAATGATTCTTCCGCAAGCACGTCAAGACCAACGCCTTTAATACGACTCGCGGTACCTTTGAAACAGCGTTGAATAACATCTTCAGCCAAACCAACGGCTTCAAAAATTTGCGCACCTTTGTATGAGTGCAAAGTTGAGATACCAATTTTAGCCATCACTTTTAGCATGCCTTTAGAGACACCCTTACGATAAGCTGCCACGATATAGTCATCGTTAAATTTTTCAGCATCCAGTAAACCTTCACGTTGCGACTGAAATAACGCTTCAAAAGCAAGATAGGGATTAATCGCATCGGCACCGTAACCGATCAGCAAACAATGCTGATGCACTTCTCGTGCTTCACCGGTTTCAAGAACGATGCCGATACGAGTACGCTCCTGGTTTTTTACCAGGTGGTGATGTACTGCACCGGTGGCCAACAGCGTGCTTACAGGAATACGTTGCGCCGAAATATTTCTATCAGTGAGCACAAGCAAACTGTAACCATCCTTTATCGCCATACTGGCTTCTGTACAAATTTCATCCAGACGCTTCGCCAAACCAGAAACACCCTCTGTTTTTTCGTAGGTGATATCAATGGTTTTAGTTTTCCAACCACGATGATCCAGATGCTTTAATGCCGCCAGCTCTTCGTTGGTTAATATAGGATGCGGCACACGTAAACGATGTGCGTGCTGCTCTGTCACCTCCAGCAAATTGCCTTCTGGGCCGATATAACATTCCAGTGACATCACAACTTCTTCACGTATTGAATCAATCGCGGGGTTCGTTACCTGCGCGAACAGCTGCTTGAAATAGTCATAGATCATGCGCGGCTTATCAGAGAGGCAGGCCAGTGCAGAATCATTACCCATCGAACCTACCGGATCACGCAGCTCGCGCACCAGCGGCAGCAACATAAACTGCATGGTTTCTGTGGTATAACCGAAGGCCTGCATACGAGGAATAATCGTCTCTGGCTCAAACCCATGCGGTTCGTTTTCACAACCTAATTCCGCAAGTTTTATTTCCTGATTATTCAACCATTCACCATAGGGGCGTTGTGTTGCAAATTCAGTTTTAAGCGCTTCATCCGTAATCAACTCACCTTTTTCAAAATCGATGAGAAACATTTTGCCAGGTTGCAAGCGGCCTTTAAATTTTACGTCCGCAGGATCAACATCGACCACACCTACTTCTGAAGCCATGATAACGCGATCATCATTGGTTAAATAATAACGACTCGGGCGCAGGCCATTTCGGTCGAGTACAGCACCGATATAATGGCCATCGGTAAAAGCGATCGATGCAGGCCCATCCCAGGGTTCCATCATCGTCGAGTTAAAACGATAAAAATCTTTCTTTGCCTGATCCATGTTTTCATCAGACTGCCAGGCTTCCGGCACCATCAACATCACGGCTTCCTGCAAACTACGACCCGACATTAATAAAAACTCTAAAACGTTATCGAAGTTACCCGAGTCGGAGCAATCATTTTCAGCGATAGGAAACAGGCTGTCTATCTCACAGTCAAACTTATCACTTGCCACCACGCCTTGGCGCGCCGTCATCCAGTTTCTGTTGCCCAGCAAGGTATTAATCTCACCGTTATGGCTCATGTAACGATTCGGTTGTGCGCGGTCCCATGACGGAAACGTATTGGTACTGAAACGTGAGTGCACCATGGCAAGATGTGAAGTGTACTCAACGTCTTGCAAATCCAGAAAAAATGTTTTCACTTGCAGCGCGTTCAACATGCCTTTATAAATAATGATATGCGGCGACAACGAGCAGATATAAAACATTTTTCGTTGTGACATGGTTTTGTCATATCGCAAAATATGCGTACTACGTTTGCGAATAATATACAGTTGACGCTCAAAATCTTTGCCTTCTACGCCGACAGCCTGAATGTACAGCTGTAAAATAACGGGTTGTGACAAACGCGCTGTCGGTCCGATATCGGCACCTTCTGTATCAACAGGCACTTCCCGCCAACCCAGGCATTTTTGACCCTGCTCTTCAATTAATTTTTCAACACCTGCAATACATTTTTTGCGTTGCGCATCATCGGTAGGCAAAAACACATTACCTGCGGCGTACAACCCCAACGCTGGCAACGCTACACCAAGATCCTGTTTCGCGACCTTGAGAAAAAATTCATGTGGCATACCGGTCAAAATACCCGCACCATCACCTGTGTTTGCTTCACAACCACAGCCACCTCGATGCTCCATACGTTGTAGCATTATTTCAGCATCTACGACAATCTGGTGACTGGCTTTACCTTTTATGTGCGCGACAAAACCAACGCCACAACTGTCTTTTTCAAATGCCGGATCATATAAACCTTGTTTTTTAGGATAAAACAAAGTAGCTATAAATCGTTCCCATAAAATAAGAAAAGGCTAAAATCTTTACGAATAAAGATTTTAGCCCCTTATAATAAGCCTTAAAAAAGGCAGTATATTTATACTAATTCTACGACCATAGCAGAAGCACCACCGCCACCATTACAGATACCAGCAACA
>NVSH01000088.1 GCA_002401185.1 Gammaproteobacteria bacterium
AATTGACCAAAATATTGTTTTGCCAGCGCAAACACCTCAGCAGCGTCGACATCACCCGCCACGACCAGGGTTGCATTATTGGGCGCATACCATGTCTCATACCACTTTCGTGCATCGTCGACCGTCATGGTATCGAGATCTTCCATCCAGCCAATGATAGGACGCCGATAAGGACTATTGATGTAGGCAACCGCGTTAAATTGTTCGTAGGTTAATGCAAAAGGCTTATCATCTGTGCGTAAGCGGCGCTCTTCTTTTACCACTTCGATCTCCTTAAGAAACTCCTTTTCATCAAACACTAAATTTCGCATACGATCGGCTTCCATCTCCAGGCATAGGGCCAGCTTGTCAATAGCTATCTTTTGAAAATAAGCCGTATAGTCCTGTCCGGTAAAAGCATTTTCCTCGCCACCATTCGCTGCTATGATTTCAGAAAACTCACCCGCCGCATGTTTTTCAGTGCCTTTAAACATCATATGTTCCAGCACATGTGAGACCCCGGTAATACCATCGTGCTCATAACTTGCACCTATTTTGTACCAGATCTGTGAGACCACGACAGGCGCGCGATTATTTTCTATGACCCGCACCTTCAGACCATTGGATAAGGTATACGAATGAACGGCCTCATCACTATGCTCGAGTACGGGATCACTGTCATATAATACTGCCCAGCCAAGGACGAACGTCACAACAACTATGCCTAAAATTAATTTTATTTTCATCAATATTTCTCGACTACCGAATGTTTCATTCATCACATGTCTTGCTCATCTTTACCGGGCAACGCTGATTAATTATGTAAAAACAAACAAGTAATGCTAGGATACTCTAATTAATTTCATTGCACGAATCATCATGTTTGGCTTCTTTTCTCGCAAGCAAAAAAACAACGAAAAAAAACAATCTGCGATACAGCCTGAAGCGCAGTCTGATACAGCGGCTACCCAGCTAAAAAGTCAGCAGCAACCCGACTCAACAACCCTCACCCCTGCTGACCTAAGTCATTCTTTGGAAAAAACCAAACGAACTTTTTCCGATGGTCTGGCCGATTTTTTCCTTGGTAAAAAAGCCATTGATGCCAGTTTACTCGACGAACTTGAATCACGCCTCCTCCGTGCCGACGTCGGTATCGACGCCACCACGACCATCATCGAGGAGCTCCAGAGCAACATCTCCAGAAAAGTCATCAATGATACTGAATCACTGCATCTTAAACTGGCCGAGATAATGAAAACCATCCTGCAACCGTGCGAGCAGCCTCTCAGTAATGTTATCGCGAATGCCACAGAAAATACCGAACCAAAAAAACCGTTTGTGATTCTGGTGGTTGGTATCAATGGCGCAGGTAAAACCACCAGTATCGGTAAACTAGCACATCATTTTTTGCAGCAGAATAAATCAGTCATGTTAGCTGCCGGCGATACCTTTCGCGCAGCAGCCGTGGAACAACTACAACAATGGGGGCAGCGCAACAATGTTCCTGTCATATCTCAGGGCACGGGCGCAGACCCTGCATCAGTTATCTTTGATGCGGTTCAGTCAGCAAGTTCAAAAAATATTGATATTGTTATCGCAGATACGGCCGGGCGCTTACATACACAGAGCAACCTCATGGATGAACTGGCCAAAATTAAGCGCGTATTGGGCAAGCTCGACGCTAACGCCCCACACGAAACATTAATCGTGATGGACGCTGGCTTTGGCCAAAACGCATTACATCAGGTAAAACAGTTCCATGACAAGATTGGCCTAACTGGCTTAGCCGTCACTAAACTTGATGGCACAGCAAAAGGTGGCATTTTATTTTCTATTGCCAAGACGCTTAATTTACCGGTACGTTTTATCGGCGTGGGTGAAGGTATTAATGACCTGCGACCTTTTAACGCTGCCGAGTTTGTTGACGCCTTACTCGAATAAACCTGAGATTCGTCGATTACCGCAATGATTCATTTCGACAATATTAGTAAACGTTACCCGGGTGGGCATACGGCCTTAAGTCAGATTAATCTACGACTGGAACGAGGGCAAATGGCTTTTCTTACCGGCCACTCCGGTGCCGGAAAAAGCACCTTGCTGAAGTTGATTGCTATGATCGAACGCCCAACACGCGGGCACATTTATCTCGATGGCGTGAATCTAAACAATATCAGCAATCAAAAAATCCCTTATATACGCCGCAACATTGGTATTATTTTTCAAAACCACCACTTACTCTACGACAGGCCGGTATTTGATAACGTCGCCATGCCGTTAATCATTCAAGGCTATCGACGACAGGAAATACAAAAACGCGTCCGCGCAGCGCTTAATCAGGTCGGCCTACTCAGTAAAGAAAAGGTAGACCCGATTACTTTGTCGGGCGGTGAACAACAGCGCGTTGGTATCGCCCGAGCTATCGTACATAAACCCTTGCTACTGCTTGCGGATGAACCCACAGGTAACCTCGACCCTGAGCTTTCGAGAGAAATCATGCAACTCTTCGCCCGTTTTAATCAGGTAGGCACCACGGTTTTAATCGCCAGCCACGACCTCGACCTAATTCGATCGATGGGTACACCAATGATTAGCCTGCAAGATGGCAAGATCATCAACAATGGCCTGCCTTATACGGTCAAAAGCACCGAGACGATAGCCTGATCATGCGTAACCGAGCACCTAAAAAAAATCGACTTCGCACTTATCTGAGCAACCATCTTCGCGTCGCCCTGGGTAGCCTGGGGCGACTTTATGGCCAACCTGTCGCAACCTTCTTAACAACGGCTGTTATTGCTATCGCATTAGCTTTGCCCGTAGGTTTGTATATTGCGTTAGATAATATCGGTCAACTAAGCCGTGGCTGGGACGGATCCACTCAAATCTCGTTGTTTTTACATACCAAAGTCAATACCAAAGAAGCACAACAATTAAAACAACGTCTGGAAAAACATAAACACATAAAAAATATCGAATTTATCAGTAAAGAAAAAGGCCTGGAACAATTCAAGGAAATATCCGGCTTTGGCGATGCGCTAAAATACCTAAAACAAAACCCACTACCTATCGTTCTCGTGGTCAACCCAAAAATCCTGAATAACCAAGTAGACAATACGGCACACCTGGTCCAGGAACTAGGTAACAATAAACTGGTTGAACTTGCCCAGCTCGACGTGCAATGGGTCAAACGCCTCTATACCTTTCTCGAAATAGCCAATAGAAGCATATGGGTTATCAGTTCGATGCTGGCGATGGCCGTTTTACTGATTATCGGCAACACGATAAGACTGGACATACAAAATCGCCGAGAAGAAATCGAAGTATCCAAACTCATCGGTGCGTCCGACGGTTTCATCCGCCGCCCCTTTTTATACACAGGAATATGGTATGGCGCGATTAGTGGTGTACTGGCATGGATAATTACCCAGATTTCACTGTTTCTAATGACAGGCCCCATTCAAAAACTGGCACTGTTATATCATAGCGAATACCGCCTCAGCGGATTAGGCCTCGATAACACCGCACTATTAATCATTATTAGTTGCATGTTAGGCCTTATCGGTTCCTGGATTGCCGTCAGTCAACACCTTAAAGAAATCGAACCTAGTTAATTATAATCATATAAACTTCAATAAGTTACAAGTCATAGTCGTTCAACTGAACGATTTTTTGAGCCTTTCGTGCTCAATATCAAAAAACCTGTATTGTGACAATTAACGGGTATTTTAGAGAACTTTTCTTATAATTAGCACTCTTACTCTTTGACTGCTAAAATACACCCATGAGAAAAGAAAATATGACAACTGCTTTAATACCCGCCCTGCACAGCACGCCATTAAGCGCCGGTACGCTGGACGCTTATATAAGCCAAATCCATGGCATTCCTGTGCTTACTGGTGAAGAAGAACGCGAGCTTGCATTACGACTGGAACACCAGAATGACCTTGCCGCCGCACAACAATTAATTATGTCTAACTTACGCTTCGTGATAAAAATTGCTCGCGGCTATACCGGTTACGGCCTACCGCTTAGTGACCTTATTCAAGAAGGTAACATCGGCCTGATGAAGGCGGTTAAACGTTTTTCAGCAAGCCATGAAGTTCGCCTGATATCTTACGCCGTCCACTGGATCAAATCAGAAATCCACGAGTTTGTGCTACGCAACTGGCGCATCGTTAAAGTAGCCACCACCAAACCACAGCGCAAGTTATTCTTTAAACTGCGCAGCTCTAAGAAAAGGCTAGGCTGGTTCACGCGAGATGAAGTCAATGATGTCGCTAAAATGCTGGGCGTAAAACCAGAAACCGTTCTCGAAATGGAATCTCGTCTGAGTGGTAGTGATGTCACTTTTGACCCGCCAACGAATGACAGTGATGACGAACATCACTTTACACCGGCAGCTTATCTTACCGATAACAGTCTGGATCCGGCCCATTTACTGGAGCACGACGACCATCGTTCCCAGGAACTTAGCCTGATGAGCGATTCATTACAAACACTGGATGCACGTAGTCAAGATATCATTACTCGCCGCTGGCTAAATGAAGACAAAGCCACCTTGCATGAGCTGGCTGATGTATACCAGATTTCAGCCGAACGCATTCGCCAAATCGAAAAAAACGCACTCAATAAAATGCGCGTAGCGTTTGAAGCTTGATTTAAAACACCAAAAGCACTGACCACTTCAAACGGCAATGCCGATCTGAACCGATCGGCATTTTTCGTTCTGTATTAGCATTTAAAAAAATCTGATAATCAAGATATAAAGAGCTTCGCACGAAGCATCTTTTTCGTCACTACCGCGTTAAAGGTCTGGTATAAAAACTTGTTGATCAAGGCTGAAAATCAACAAAACGCTGGTTTTCCAATGTTTTGTTCATGCTATCACTTACCGGCTTCCAGGCATGGCCATAGATAATTTCATAACTGGCAGGCAAAAGATCATCCTGTCTAAACTGCTCATAATTATCACGCATTGCCTGCAACAAGGCCTTACCACCAAGACCAGTACGTGCCGCAGCTGAGTTGTCTGCTCTGACATTCGCGCCAATCACTTTCAGGTCACGCATAACATCATCAGCAGAATCATAAGTAAGGGTTAAAACCTCCGCCTCCATCACGGGCTCAGCAAAACCATCATGCAATAACGCATCACCAATATCATGCATGTCGATAAATCGATTCACATGATTACTCTCGTCTGCAGCCGCCCAGCTAATACGTAATTCTTTTAATGTATCCGGACCAAACGTAGTAAAAACAAATAGACCGCCTGGTTTTAACACACGTTTAGCTTCTAGCAATACTGCATTTAGATCGTTACACCATTGCATACTCAAGCTAGAAAAAACCAGATCAAAAACATTATCGGCAAAAGGAAGTTGCTCGTTATCAGCGCACACCAAATGTGGCGCCCGCAAAAATTTGCCATGGCGACGACTCTGCTCCAACATCNTTTCCGACAAGTCTAACGCTACCACTTGCGCTTTTTTATAACGCTTAAACAACACGGGTATCGCAGACCCCGTACCCGCACCCGCATCCAGTATATACCGCGGACTGATTTTCACTATCTCGAGTTTTTCAAGCAATCGTTTACAAACTTCATTTTGCATGACTGCAAATTGTTCATAATTCTCAGCGGCACGATCAAACGCACGACGGACTCGTGCCTGATTAATGGTCTGTTCGGCTGAAGATGCTGTGTGTTTGGTTGGCTGACTCATAGAAAGGGTATGCCTTTAAAATGCACGTTTACGATGCTGCTTGGCAATAGCGATTAATTGATTAATAAAATTTTCACTATGTGAAATAAAAGGTGCGTGACTCGCTTCTTTAAGTAAAACCACATCCTTTTGTGCATATTCCTGCACCAGTACTTTTGCCAACGCTTTCGGCACAAGGCTATCATTGACACCTAACAACCAGTGTAAAGGACAATCCAGACGCTTTAATGTTTGACGAAAATCAGTCGTCAGTAAAATATCCAGTCCAGACAATAATGCTGGCAACGAAGCCTGCCCTCTTAACGCTAGACTATCTTGTAACTGCTTAAGAGACTGCTTCATATCGGACAGCCCTTTTACTTGTAGCGCCAGAAAACGATTGATGGTTTTTTTTTGATTCTCGGTCAAGTATTCCGCAAACTGCTTAAACACGTCAGCATCTACAGCGCATGACCAATCTTGTTGTTTAACAAAACACGGGTTGGTCGCAATGAGCATCGCTGCAGCAACACGCTGCGGGTACAGCTCCGCTAATCGCAACACGGCCAGCCCTCCCAGCGACCAGCCAACCCAGATGACCGGCTGATGAGCGAGCGGCACTAACGCTTGTACATAATCATCTAATGACCTTACGGGAACGTTCACCATAGTGCCATGACCTGGCAGATCGACCACCACCACGTTTATCCAGTCGGGCAATTGTGCGACACATTCATCCCATACTGAGCTGTTCATCGCCCAGCCATGTACAAAAATACAGGTTACTGAGTCACGCATATTGACACCTTATTAAAGGATAATTACAGAGCATTTCACTAACAGCTCATGTAAGCTTATGCAGCCACATTAGGCTGCCGTACCAATCGACGTTGTACTAATAAAAAAATATACATGGAATACTTTCTCAATATCATAATATTTGCCGGTCTTGCCTATCTTATCGGCTCATTTTCCACCGCCATTATTACCTGTAAAATAATGGGTATCGAAGACCCCCGTAATACGGGCTCTAACAATCCTGGCGCCACCAATGTTCTACGCCATGGTGGTAAAAAGGCGGCTATTATCACCTTATTAGGTGATATGTTGAAAGGATTATTTCCTGTCTTACTTGTCAGTCAACTACAATCAGACACGATAATCATCGCCCTCGTTGGCCTGTTCGCCCTGTTAGGTCATATATTCCCTGTCTATTACGGTTTCAATGGTGGCAAAGGTGTTGCTACATTCTACGGCGTTATAGTAGGCATGAACTGGCTAGCGGGCTTGATAGCATTAGGCATTTGGCTCATCATGGCGAAACTGGTGAAAATTTCATCGCTATCCGCATTGGTTTCTATTGTCTTGTCACCTGTTATTCTTTGGTATTTTTCACGCTCTATCGAACTGACTGTTGTCTTATCGATAATGAGTCTTTTGGTTTTTTGGCGGCATAAAAAAAACATCCAATCCCTGTTGCAAGGATCCGAAGTTAAAATCGGTAAGAGTACAAAATAATTTTTACCCTCAACACCTTTCGACCCCTATCTGAATTTTAAACTGCCTTTAGATCCTGCATCGACCAACGTGCTCTGGCATCAATGGCTAATGACTGAGTTTGGCCCGCCATCAAACGATAGCAACCGGCCAGTGCTATCATGGCACCGTTATCGGTACAAAATTCAAATCGTGGAAAAAATAAATCGCCACCCTGCTGCTCTACCATCTCGGCCAATACTTTACGTAGCCGCTTGTTTGCCCCTACGCCTCCAGCAATAACCAACGTCTTACAATGTTGTTGTTCTAATGCTCGACGACATTTTATTTTTAAAGTATCAGCCACCGCTTCTTCGAAAGCTAAAGCTATATCTGCTTTTGTCTGTTGTGTTAATTTGCCATCGTTCGACGCACTATTACGTGCTTCAGACTGCATGGTATTTAAAGCAAAGGTTTTTAATCCA
>NVSH01000089.1 GCA_002401185.1 Gammaproteobacteria bacterium
TGAAACCGTTGAGGCGATAGAGATGTTGGTGCCTGGAAACATGAAGAAAGAACAGATCGGTAATCATTAATCTAGGGCGGTGTTTGTTGAGCGCTTACGCTTGTTTAGTAGGTCTTTAGCGTCACTGCGGCTGTTAAAGGTTTTATCTTGTTTTAAAATTTTCTCAAGTATCTGACGGCCTTCATTTTCGTCACCGGAATCAATCAGCGCAACTGCGTAGTGGTAGCGTATATCAGAATCGTCAGGTAGTGTATCCATCGCTTGCTTAATCAGGCGTTTGCCTTTAGCCGTTTGTTTTTGTTTGATCAATATCCAACCGTAAGTGTCTTGAATGCCTGCATTTTCAGGAGCTGAGCGGTATGCTCTTTCAGCAAGGTCCAGCGCTTTTGGATTACTCTCTAGTGAATACAACCATGCCAGATTATTAAGAGAAGTGCTGTGATCAGGGTCATCTTTCAAGATAAGCTCATACTCCTGAGCAGCGTTATCATTTTGCTCGGCACCAAGATATTGGTCGGCAAGAAATAATCGAATATCCTGGTCGCCTGGGTTATCAGTAAGCCAGGTGGTTAACGGATTTATCGCGTTATTAAAATCATCTATATGTGTGGTTGCTGAATATAGTCTTATAGCTAAATTAGCTGAATGTTTTATCTTCCACGCATTGGTATATGATATGCCTGCATTTTTGTAATTCTTTTTAACCATCCACACATTGCCTTCAAGGATATGGCCGATATTTAATTGAGCCTGATCTTTTTGTAATTTTTTAGCCTTGGTAAGGCTTTTTTCATAATTGCCCGCCCTTAATTCAGTTTCAGCTAACATGCCTATGGCCAGGTAGTTGTCTGGTTGAGCTTTTACGGCGGTACGTAGGTTTTTCAGGGCTTCTTTTGTTTTGCCCAGGTTTATATATGCTTGGCTAAGTAAAATTTGTGCGTTTGAAGGGTCGGCTAGTTCATTGACAAGTTTTATTAACGGTGCAAGAGCTTCTTTGTATTGTTTTTTAGCAAGGAGTAGTTTGCCTTCCAGGGTCAGAACTTCGGCATGATTTGGTGAGTATTTTTGGGATTCCTTTAAATAAATGTTAGCCTTATTTAATTGTCTGTTTCGCAGGTAATAATTAGCAAGAATAATGCGTGATTTGAGATCGGTTGGCGAAGTGTCGCGCGCTTTTTCCAGCCAGGATAGCAKGTCGTCTGTTCGGTCTTGTTTGGCCGCAAGTTCGGATAATGCGAGCATCGGTATGGCGCCACCAGTCCTGGCTTTGGTAAGACCGCTATATAGCTCAATGGCTTTGTCTAAATTATTCTCTTTTATTTCTATACGTGCTAATCCCATGGTGGCTGATAGTAGTTTATCTTCCAGGTGAAGCGCTTGTGAAAAATAATCGCGTGCTTGTTTGTCATCATCCTGTGCGGCATAAAGGGCGCCATTCAGTGACAATATTTCAGGGTCTTTGGGTTTGTTTTTTAATAAGTCGCGGGCAATGTTGAGTGCTTTATTGAGATTGCCTGCTTGCACATAAGCTGAAATAGTTAACTTTTGGACTTTTTCTGTATCGTTACTGAGCTCTTTAAAAGTCTTTATTTCCTTTAGTGCCTGTTCGGTTTTGCCGCCGGTAATATAGGCTTTAATTAATTGTTCTCGCAATGCAATATTATCGGGATCGGTATGCATCGCACTTTCAAGTGACAGTATGCCCGCATCGGTATCACCTTCAATAAATTGTAACTGGCTTTGTAAACGCAAGGTTTCTGAATCAGTCGCATCATGAGTGAGTAGTGCTTTAATTATCGACTCTGCATTTGCTGATTGATTTAGAAGAATGTAGGTTTGTGCCAGCAGCTTTTGAGTGGCGTTGTCATTGGGAACCACTTTTAGGAATTCGATAAACAGTTGCGAGGCTTGTTCGTATTTTTTTGTAGCGAATTTTATCTTGCCCATCAACTGTTGTGACAATGCATGGTTAGGAATGAGGGCTAAGAGTTTTTGTAGGTAACTCTCCGCAAGGTTGAAATCTTTTTCACTAAAAGCTATTAACCCGCTTAAATAATTAGCTTCGGGATTGTTTTCGTTTTTCTTCAAAATGCTCGCAAGAATCTTATTGGCGCTGCTAGTGTTTTGTAAGGCTATTTCGAGGCGAGCAAGATTGATAGATGCACGCTGGCTGTAAAGTGATGTGATATTAGGTGGGTCAAGGCTGATGATTTTTCGATAGGTGTCACTTGCTCGCTGCAGCTTATTGCTGTTTTGATCGATAGCAGCATATAAGAACAACAGGTCGATGTTATCTGGATAAAGCGAGAGTGCTTTTTCAGCGGTACTAGTGGCATCGCCTTCGAGTAAGCCAGAGAATTCAAACATAGATGTTGCTCTCAGGATATGCAATGCATCAGGTTTTATACTGCTACCTTTCTTAAGAGTGTTTTTTGCTAACGCCGTATGGCCAAGACTGGCTTCGGCCATTGCACGAAACGCAGATATGTTAGCGCGAGTGTTGGCTGACCAGCTGTCCTGATTAATAATGGTTTTAAGAAGTTCATCGAATTCCAGTTGTGCAAGTAATATAAGAGCTATTTTTGGCTGGATTTGTTCGCTGCTCCAGCCTGCTTCCGCGGCACGATTGAATTCCTTTTTAGCATCATCCATGTTGCCTATCTGCAGATTGATGTTGCCTAACAAGAAACGGGCTTCTGCATTCGCATTGTTTTGTTGTAGTACATTCCTAAGCTCGATAGACGCTGTTTTAGGGTCGCCTGCATCGATATGGTTTTTAGCGCTTTGCATTGTTTGTTGTTCATCCATGCCCTGGCTACAGGCAGAGGTGACCAGAAAAGAGGTCGCTAAAACATAGCGTCTGATGCGGATGGTGAATTCGTTAAGATTTGACATGTTAATCCTTTTTATTGCAATGATCTGGTGGCTGAGCCCAAGGCTTTTTAGAAGGTGATAATAATATAGCGCATGGATTTGATGTTAGCACTGTTTTAGCATTAATGAGCCGTGGTAAAAGGAGACTTTTTTGTCTTATTACATCGCTGCATGCAAGCGTTAAATGCTTTATTCATGTAAAGCTATTTACTGCAATATGATACAGAAAGTGCAGTTTGTACTATTATTATCAAATTCGTATCAACCTCAGGTTTTGGGAAAGTTTGATAACGTAATTAGTGCAAATAACAACAAGGAATAGCAACAATAGATGAAGTCAAAAATCAAAAAAGTCGTTTCCACTATTTTTGTGATAATGATTTTTCCATTGTATCTGTTATACCTTGTGACTAACGCGCTATCTAAAAATAATTCAATCGCTAGTTACTCTCAATTATTGAGTATGCTGCCTGGTAAATTTGGTAGTTATTCACGTATTGCTTTTTATCGAGTAACGATGACATCTTGTCATCCTGACTGTGTAATAGGCTTTGCAACCATATTTTCGCAACAAGATACAGAGATAGGCAAGGGTGTTTACATAGGGCCGCAGTGTAATATAGGGATGTGTAAAATTGGTGAAAATAGCTTGATAGCTAGTGGCGTGCATATTATGAGTGGAAGCGGCCAGCATAGCTTTGCAGACCTGGATAGACCGATACAACAGCAAGGCGGTGTTTATACAAAGATTGAAATAGGTGAAGATAGCTGGGTTGGTAACGGTGCGTTAATCATGGCAAATATAGGTAAAAAATGCATTATAGGTGCTGGGTCGGTGGTAACCAAAGACGTTACTGATTATTCGATCATGGTGGGTAATCCTGCAAAACTAATTCATACGAGACAAAAATGAATGTTGTAAGTAGCCTACATGTACGGCAACTTATGTAGATTAAGCATTAATTTTTTAGTAATTTAAACTTATAAAATATAAAATATTTTTTAGATTGTATTAATGAATAATAAGAATATCGCATCAGTCATCATTCCGGCTTTTAATGAAGAAAAGCATATAAAGAATACACTGCAATCATTAGTGCAAAGGAACGCTCTAGAAATTATTGTAGTGGATAACGGTTCGACGGATAAAACAGCGGAAATTGCGAAACAGCATGGTGTTATGGTTATAGATTTTCCAACGGGTACGATAGCGGCGGTCAGAAATCGTGGTGTTGCTGCGTCTACTTCTGATGTCCTTATCTTTATCGACGCGGATGTCAGAGTCTCACCTGACTGGCATAATAAGTTAGCTGCTGTCGCGCAAAAATTACATGACACCCCTTTATTGGTAACAGGATCAAGGGTTCAGTCTGCTGAGAAAAATAATTGGTTACATAAATACTGGTTTTCAGAATTAACCAGTTACGATGCGCCTTATATTAATTCAGGGCATCTTATTACCTCGCGGTTACTGTTTGATAAGATTCATGGTTTTAGTGAGAAGCTGGAGACCGCTGAGGATTATGATTTTTGCAAAAAGGCGAGCAGTGTAGGCGCTGCTATCCAAAATAACGCTGATCTTATAGTGACGCACGATGGTTACCCCGATACTTTGCGTGGATTCATTAAACGTGAAAGATGGCACGGTCGTCAGGATGTGGAAACCTGGCAGTTATTTATGGCGTCAAAAATAGCCTGGATTGCTAGCCTTAATTTACTTTTATTGTTCATCACCGTAGTAATGACTATGGCCGGTTTTTACCTGGCAATACCTGCCTATTTTTTGGTCATGTATGCGCTGTCATATTCGCTTACCGTTTATAAATTCGGCCTTCGAAAAATAAACTATATGTTGGTGATGTCGGTAATTTTTTATTTTTATCTGTGTGGAAGGTCGCTGGCATTAGTTGATCGTTTAACAGGACGAAAACGATGATGGCTACAGTGGTGTCTGTCGCTGAAATAAATCAGATCGACCAAATTAATAATTATTTAGTGGCTTCTCTACAGGCAACTCCCTATCATTCTATGCAGTGGCTGCAAGCGGTGAAAAAAGCTTATGGTTTTGATTTCGAATACCTGATTGCAGAATCAGGGGAGCAGATAGAAGGTGTATTGCCATTGTGTCGATTTAAAAACATCCGGGGCAAGCATTCGTTTTGTGCGTTACCTTTTTGTGATGTTGGTGGCGTGGTGGCAAATAATGACGTCGTCAGGCAAAAATTAATTGCGTTTGCATTAAACAGAGCAGAGCAATCTCAGGCGATGCCATTGCATCTCAGGCAACGTATGATAGCGCCGTCTGCGAGTGTTGATATGGCTGGTAAAAAAGTAAGTATGTTATTAGATTTACCAGAATCAGCCGAAGTTTTACTGGCCGGGTTTAAATCCAAACTTCGCAGTCAGGTTAAAAAAGCAGGAAAAAACGGTTTGCAGTTCGATTATTCAAATGATGAAAAAAGTATCGATGATTTTTATTATGTATTTTGTCGAAATATGCATCTTTTGGGTTCGCCGACACATTCTATAAAATGGTTCCAGGCGTTGCGCGAGATGTACCAGGATGATTTGCTTGTTGGTCGCGTCTGGTTTGAAGGCAAAATTGTGGGTGCCGGTATTTTATTGTTTAGTGGTAATAAAACTGTAGCCATTCCATGGGCGTCGACATTGCGTGATTATAATCGCCTAGCACCGAATATGTTGCTTTACTGGAATCTGCTACGCGTGTCCTGTGATAGAAATTGTAAACAGTTTGATTTTGGTCGTTCGRCCTATGGCGAAGGTACGTATAAATTTAAAAAACAATGGGGTGCTAAACCGGTTTTGCTGGACTGGCAGACCCTTAATAAACAAGGTGTCGTGACAGAGGTGAGTAATAGTGGCAGCGGTCGGGCTAGAGACATGGTTGAGGCCGTATGGAAAAAATTACCACTGTCAGTTGTTAAYGCAGTTGGCCCCCGATTACGTAGGCATATCTCATTATGACGACGATAATAATAATCACGCTTATAGCCTTGTTTATACCGATTTACGTGTATATCGGATACCCGATATTGCTTATCATTCTGGATAAAATAATAAAAGGTAAACCATTGGATGTGGCAGAGATTACACCAACCATCAGCTTGATTGTGTCCTGTTATAACGAAGTCGATGTCATTGAGCAAAAAATTAAAAACTGTTTGTCACTCGACTATCCGTGGAATAATTTGGAAATAATATTTGTTTCTGATGGTTCAGATGATGGTACTGATGAGCTTATCAAGCAGCATTGTAATCAGCGTATAAAGCTCATCCGACAAGAAGGTCGTTTGGGTAAAACGATGGGTTTGAATCTTGCGCTTAGCGAAGTCGTTGGCGAAATTGTGGTTTTTTCTGACGCCAATGCCATGTATAAAAACGATGCATTAAAAATGTTGGTAAGGAACTTTTATGACAGATCGGTTGGTTATGTTGTTGGTGCTGCCATATATCAGGATGAAGAAGCAAGTGGCGCCGGTTTCAGTGAGAATGTTTATTGGCAGTATGAGATGTACATTAAAAAGATAGAAAGCAAGTTGCATTCTGTGGTCGGTGGAGATGGTGCAATTTATGCGATTAGAAAATCATTATACGAACCCATGCATAAAGAGGATATCAATGATTTTGTTAATCCGTTGCATATCATAGCAAAAGGATACAGGGGAGTATTCGATGCTGAGGCAATTTGTTATGAGCAAACGGCAGGTGATTTTGATAAAGAAGGTAAGCGAAAACAACGTATAGTCAATCGTAGTTTTAGTGGTTTAATGAAAAATAAAACGGTACTGAACCCTTTTAAATTTGGCTTCTATTCGCTTGAGATACTCTCACATAAATTACTGCGTTGGTTAATTCCTTTTTTTATAATCACGGCTGCCGTTSGTAWATTCGTCTTAGCATTAATGAAAGTAGAGATGTTTCAATGGATGCTCCTGTTAGGTATTTTATTTGTATGGAGTGTTTTAATTGGTAACGCATTAAAAAACACGAAAGCCTGTCCATCTGTTGCACTTATCCCTTATTATTTTTATTTAATAAACATTAACTCCATGAAGGGCGTATTGCAATCATTACGTGGCAAGGTTCAAATAACCTGGAGTACGCCGCGAGATCAAACGACAACGGTATCTGCCTTAAACATTAAAGCTGTGCTGGTTAACGCCGGTCTGGTTCTTATAACTGTTGGGCTATTTTTTGTCACACTACAATCATTATTATAAATAGATGCGTACAATAAATACTTTACAGTTTATAACCCCTACAGGATTTTATGGTGCAGAGCGATGGATACTCGCACTGAATAATAACCTCAACCCTGAAAAAGTACGATCAGACCTGGTCGTTACGACAGAAAATGGACGGCAACCTGAAATATTAGCGCATTTTAAAGCGGGCGAGTGCCAGGCTTTTGACATTGAAATGAATGCTCGGTTTAGCCTGTCTGCCATACGTTCATTGGTTAAGTTAATAAAGCAAAGAGATATCGATATCATTCATACGCATGGTTATAAGTCCGATATCATGGGTTTGATTGCTGCGCGCCTGGCCGGTATTAAGGCAATTTCAACACCGCATGGTTTTGGTGAGCCATCGGATAGAAAGTTGA
>NVSH01000090.1 GCA_002401185.1 Gammaproteobacteria bacterium
TCACATTTACTATGAAAATCTTACCCCTGAAAAAGTGGATGAGATTTTTGATAGTCTGGAGTAAATGGCCTTATGTCATCAACTAACCAAGTAATGCTTAAAGCGACTAAACCGGAAGTTAATACAAAAAACGAACAGGTGTGTTTCGCCACAATGCAGTTCAAAGGTGAGTCGTGGTCGTATAAAAATTACCTGAAAATCGGCGGTTATAAAGCATGGCGTAAAATCCTTAAAGAAAAAATACCACCCGAGGATGTGGTCGAAGAAATTAAAAAATCGGGGCTACGAGGTCGCGGCGGCGCGGGATTTCCCACTGGTCTGAAATGGAGTTTTATGCCGCGTACTGCTCCAGTGCAAAAGTATCTGGTKTGTAATTCAGATGAATCCGAACCTGGCACCTGTAAAGACAGGGAGATATTACGTTATAACCCACATGCGTTAGTTGARGGYATGGYGATTGGTTGTTACGCCATGGGTGCMACGCATGGCTATAATTATATGCGTGGTGAGTTTATGGACGAGCCAGCGATACACTTCAAGCAAGCGTTAGCTGAGGCATATAAGCAGGGCTTGTTAGGCGAAAACATTTTAGGCAGCGATGTAACCATCGATGTACATGCGACACTTGGTGCTGGCGCATATATTTGCGGAGAAGAAACGGCCTTGTTRAATTCRTTGGAAGGTAAGCGCGGACTGCCACGGTTCAAACCGCCGTTCCCAGCAAATTTTGGTCTGTATGGCAAACCGACAACCATCAATAATACTGAAACACTTTCATCGATTCCTGCCATTATGCGTAACGGTGGAGAGTGGTTCCAGAACCTGGGTATTCCTAACGCCGGTGGCGTAAAATTGTTTTCGATATCTGGCCATGTTAACAAGCCGGGTAATTTCGAAGTTCCTATGGGCACACCTTTTGCCGACATATTAGCCATGGCGGGTGGCGTAAAAGATGGTCGCAAATTGAAAGCTGTTATCCCTGGCGGTTCATCGGTGCCAATTATTCCTGGCGATATCATGATGCAAACCAATATGGATTACGATTCAATCTCAGGCATCGGCTCAATGTTAGGTTCGGGTGCGATTATCGTGATGGATGAAACCACGGATATGGTGCAGGTGCTACGACGAATTTCACGGTTTTATTATTCTGAATCCTGTGGCCAATGTACACCCTGTCGTGAAGGTACCGGCTGGTTGTATCGTATGTTGACACGAATAATTGAAGGCAATGGCACCATGGAAGACATTGATAAGTTAGATGATGTTGCCAGTAAGATTGCAGGCAGAACCATTTGTGCCTTAGGTGATGCTGCGTCGATGCCAGTACGTAGTTTYCTCAAACATTACCGAAGTGAATTTGAATATTACGTGGAACACAAGCACAGTATGGTTAAGGCGGCTTAAAATGATTTATCCGCAAATGAACGCAAATAAACGCAAATATTCTTTAGCAAGTCACACTGAATATAATATCGTACGTTGCTCTACATGTGTTTCATTAATAAGATTTATGAATAATAATATTAATTATTCGCGTTCATTTGCGTTCATTTGCGGAAACTAAAATAGTTATGTCTGAAGCAAAAGGTACAATCGAAACAGTAACCATAACCGTTGATGGTAACGAAGTGCAGGCGCCAAAAGGTGCCATGTTGATCGAAGTGACTGATGCACAAAATATTAAAGTGCCGAGATTTTGTTATCACAAAAAATTGGCAATCGCGGCAAACTGCCGCATGTGCCTGGTCGAGGTAGAGAAAGCGCCAAAGCCATTACCCGCCTGTGCAACGCCAGTGATGGACGGTATGGTTGTACATACCCAATCAAAAGTTGCTAAAGAGGCGCAAAAATCGGTAATGGAGTTTTTACTGATTAACCACCCTCTGGATTGCCCTATATGTGACCAGGGTGGTGAGTGTGAATTGCAGGATGTGGCTGTTGGTTATGGACAGTCGGTATCTGAATATACAGAGACAAAACGTGTTGTCTTCGATAAAAACATCGGGCCGTTAATCGCTACCGAATTAACGCGCTGTATCCACTGTACACGCTGTATTCGTTTTGGTCACGAAATAGCCGGTGTTCGAGAGTTAGGTATGATAGGCCGTGGCGAGCATGCACTGATTTCTACCTTTATTGAAGAATGTATTAACTCGGAGATGTCAGGTAATGTCATCGATGTTTGCCCGGTAGGTGCTTTAACCGCCAAACCCTCTCGTTTTTCAGCACGTGCCTGGGAGATGGTGCAGCATAAAACCATTGCGCCGCATGACTGTATGGGCTCTAACCTTTATGTGCACACATTGCGTGGTGAAGTGATTCGTGTTGTGCCCTGTGAAAATGAAGCGATTAATGAAGTCTGGCTTTCCGATCGTGACCGTTTTAGCTATGAAGGTGCTGATACCGAAGATCGTTTAACCTCGCCGATGATTAAACGTGATGGTCAGTGGCAGATTGCAGATTGGGATGAAGCGTTGCAGTTGGTTGCTGATAAATTTAAAGCCGCATCCGTTGTAGCAAAGGCGGATGAGCCTGCGGAAAATTCGGAAGAAAAACCTGTTAGTGAAGAAGTTGACGCAGGTGCCATTGACGTTGGCACAGAGATCGCAGCTTTAGTTTCAGTTAATGCTACATTAGAAGAACAGTATCTGACGCAAAAATTAATACGTGCTTTGGGCAGCGGAAATATCGATCATCGATTACGCCAGTCCGATTTTTCGGACCAGGATGTAGCACCGGTAATGCCATGGTTGGGTCAGAATATTGAGCAGCTTGAAAAGCTTGATGCTGCGCTATTGATCGGTTCCAACGTGCGCAAAGAGCAGCCGATTGCTAATCTACGTTTACGTAAAGCGGTCATTAACAACAGTGCTCAAATCTCATGCGTTAATCCACGTGTTTATGATTTTAATTACCCGCTAGCGCATAATATATCTGTCGCGCAACAGAAAATGGTTGCACAGTTGGCCGCGATTGCGGCGGCGGCTTATCAGCTTAGTGGTTCTGCTGTACCCAAAAGCTTATCTATTGTAATTTCTGATGCGGTCATCGAAGATTCGCACACATCTATTGCTCAGCAATTAAACGATGCACAAGCAGCAACGGTACTATTGGGTAATATCGCTCAAATGCATCCGCAGCTATCTGCTTTGCGTTTACTTGCGCAAGCGATAGCTAAAGAAACGGCTAGTGTATTTGGTTATCTTACTGATGGCGCTAATGCCGCCGGTGCATGGCTGGCGGGTGCTGTTCCTCATCGTGGTGCTGGTGGTGCTACAGAAAATGTGATTATTGGTGCTAGCGTTGCTGGGTTAAGCGATAATAGGCTTTTTGACAAGAATCTTGCTGCCTGTCTGTTGTTAAATGTAGAGCCTGATACGGATGCGGCGGACGCAAAAGCGTTGTTGGCGACATTGAATAAAACAGATTTTGTGGTTTCTGTCTCTGCCTATAATTCTGCGTCGTTGAAAGAAGTTGCGGATGTTTTGTTGCCTGCGGCGGGTTTTATGGAAACGTCGGGAACCTATGTCAATGTCGAAGGATTATGGCAGAGTTTTAAAGCTGCGGTTACACCAAAAGGCGGTTCACGGCCGGCATGGAAGATATTGCGCGTGTTGGGTAATCTTGTCGATGTCGAAGGCTTTGATTATTTTTCTTCTGATGATGTAAAAAATGAAGTGCGTTTACTGTGTGAGTCGATTGAATTATCGAACGCAGTTGATGTTGCGACGACGGTTGAAATAAAATCAACGAAGGGTCTTTATCGTTCATCGGATGTGCCTATGTACGCGGGTGACGCTGTCGTCCGCCGCGCGAAGTCACTGCAAAGAACCGTTGATGCTCAATCAATTTGTGTCCGTCTGAATAGCGTTGAAGCTAAACGTCTGGGTGTAAGTGACGCGTCAATGGTCACGGTAAAACAGGGCGATAGTAGCATCGCTATGGACTTGATAATAGATGATGCGATTCCGGATGCTTGTGCCTGGATTCCGATGGCTGTCGAAGGGCATAGTTCGCTCGGTGCTGCCTATGCTGAGATAAGTGTAGAGGCGGCATCTGCAGAGGTCAGCGCATGATCGATACTATATTAGCAACGGGTCTGGATATCTGGAACTGGTTGCCGGTCGATATGCAAACGCTCTTATTAATTATTGGCAAAATATTATTAATACTTCTGCCCTTATTATTATGCGTGGCTTATATTACCTACGCTGAGCGCAAGATCATCGGTTATATGCAAATCCGTATCGGGCCGAATCGTGTTGGTTTCCGTGGCTGGTTGCAACCGATAGCCGATGCTTTGAAGCTGATGTTCAAAGAAGTCATCATCCCAACGAAATCGGATAAATATTTGTTTTTGATCGCGCCAGTATTATCCATTATGCCTGCTCTGGCAGCATGGGCGGTGATTCCATTTGATCGCGGTGTGGTATTGACCGATGTTAATGCCGGCCTGCTTTACGTGCTGGCGCTGACTTCGATCGGTGTGTACGGTGTGATTATTGCTGGTTGGGCATCAAATTCCAAATACGCCATTTTAAGTTCGTTGCGTGTCGGTGCGCAGATAGTTGCTTATGAAATCGCTATGGGTTTTGCGTTGGTCGGTGTACTGATGGCTAGTGGCAGTCTTAACCTGAGCGATATTGTTGAAGGACAATCGGGCGGTATTGGCAGCTGGTATATCTGGCCGCTATTCCCCATGTTTTTTGTGTATTTTATTTCAGGTGTGGCGGAGACCAATCGTGCACCTTTTGACGTTGCAGAAGGCGAATCTGAAATCGTTGCCGGTTTTCACGTTGAATATTCGGGCATGGCATTCGCTATATTCTTCCTTGCCGAATACGCTAACATTATTTTAATTTCTGCATTAACCGCACTGCTGTTTCTTGGCGGCTGGCTGTCACCGTTTGAAGGCATGCTCGAGGAAGGTCATTGGCTAGCAGCAACCAGCTTTTTCTGGTTCTTTGCTAAAGCGTGTATCTTTGCTTTTTGTTTCCTCTGGTTTCGCGCGACGTTTCCGCGTTATCGATACGACCAAATAATGCGTTTAGGATGGAAAGTGTTTATTCCTGTAACCATTATTTGGATATTTGTTGAAGCAGTAATGGTTGTGGCTGAAGTTGGCCCTTGGGCGGTGTAGAGATAGTGATATGAATACGATTAAACATTTTATCAAGAGTTTTATCTTCTGGGAACTGTTAAAAGGTTTAGCTGTTACCGGCAAGTACCTTTTTGCGAGAAAGATTACTGTGCAGTACCCAGAAGAGAAAACACCGATGTCACCACGTTTTCGAGGTTTGCATGCATTACGTCGTTATGCAAATGGAGAAGAACGATGTATTGCCTGCAAATTGTGTGAAGCCGTTTGCCCTGCTTTGGCGATAACGATAGATTCGGAAGAGCGTGAAGACGGTACTCGGCGTACGACGCGCTATGACATTGATTTATTTAAATGTATCTACTGTGGCTTCTGCGAAGAAGCCTGTCCGGTGGATGCCATCGTTGAAACACATATATTCGAATACCATTTTGAAGAGCACGGTACCCAAATCATGACGAAAGAAATGTTGCTCGAAATCGGTGATAAGCACGAAACAGAGATCGCCGCTAACAAACAGGCAGATGCGGTTTATCGCTAGGGAAAAATAATGACTATTACTGATTTTTTATTCTTTGTTTTTGCCGGTATAACGATAGCTGCCGCATTAGGTGTCATTGTATCTAAAAACCCGGTGCATTCTGCATTGTTTTTAGTGCTGACTTTTTTTAGTTGTGCGGCTATCTGGCTGATGCTCGAAGCTGAGTTTTTAGCTATTACACTGGTGCTGGTCTATGTTGGCGCGGTGATGGTGTTGTTCCTGTTTGTGGTGATGATGCTGGACATTAATATCGCCAAGATGCGTGAAGGTTTTGTATCCTATCTTCCCGTAGGTGCATTATTTGCTTTGTTAATGTTGGCAATCATGTTGTATGTGGTTGGCCCCATTGGCCCGGATGTGATGGGTAYTGCTGCGCTGGATAATGCGGTAAGGCATGGAGCTGATTACAGCAACACAAAAGCATTGGGAGAGATACTCTACACCGAATATGTGCTGGCTTTTGAGCTTGCTGCAATCATCTTATTAGTGGCGATTATTGCTGCTATTTCTTTAACATTACGCAAAAGGCCAGACACGAAATACCAGTCACCGGCTAAACAAATTAGAGTGAAACGTGATGACCGCCTGAAGATTATTGATTCAGACGCCGAGGAGCTGAAGTGATGGAAACTGTTATATCAGATACAGGCATGGTGGGTTTAACCAGTTACCTGACCCTTGGTGCAATATTGTTTGCTATCAGCGTGGCGGGAATTTTTCTAAATAGGAAAAATATTGTGGTTTTATTGATGTGTATCGAGTTGATGCTGTTAGCAGCGAATATCAATTTCATCGCATTTTCATACTATTTAAACGACTTGGCTGGGCAGATTTTCGTGTTCTTTATTTTAACGGTTGCTGCTGCAGAAGCAGCTATCGGCCTGGCGATTCTTATAACATTGTTCCGTAGTCGTCGAACCATTGATGTCGAAGATCTCGACGCATTGAAAGGATAGGTATATGGAAACCATATACCTGGCCATTCCACTCGCTTCGCTTTTCGGTGCTATCATCGCGGGGTTTTTTGGTGCGAGAATCGGTCGTAAAGGTGCGCATACCGTCACCATACTCGGTGTTGGTGCTTCGTTTTTTTTGTCATTGTTCGCACTAAGTCATCACGTGTTTGATGGTGCGCCGGCCTATAATCAGTCTATTTACCAATGGATGGTTTCTGACGGTATCCGTTTTGAAATTGGTTTTTTAATCGATAACTTAACCGTGATGATGATGTCGGTAGTGACCGGCGTGTCATTGATGGTTCATGTCTATACCATCGGTTACATGGCAGATGACCGACACAACTGGCCTAAAGAGAGCCTCGCCGGTACGAATGCTTACCAACGTTTTTTTAGTTACATCTCTCTGTTTACTTTCGCTATGTTGATGCTGGTGATGTCGAATAACTTTTTGCAGTTGTTCTTCGGTTGGGAGGCGGTGGGTCTGGTTTCATACTTGTTAATCGGTTTCTGGTCGGTTCGTCCTACCGCTGTATATGCCAATCTGAAAGCATTTTTAGTTAATCGGGTAGGCGATTTTGGTTTTCTTTTAGGTATCGCTGGAGTCTATTTT
>NVSH01000091.1 GCA_002401185.1 Gammaproteobacteria bacterium
ATTATGCGCTAGCATACGAGCCGTTTCGGAACTCGCACCATCAACAGATAACGCATAGATGGATGAACCACGCGCTCGGGGATCAGGAAACGAATCAGCATGTAGTGAAATCATTAAGTCTGCGTGGTAATTTCGCGCTTTTTTGATACGCTCACGTAGACGCATAAAACGATCATTTTTACGGATAAGTACAGCTTTCATACCACGCTGTTGATTTATATATTTTTCCAGTCGTTTTGCTATCTGTAGAGTGATAACTTTTTCGCGAGTACCAGAACGCCCTGTCGCACCAGGATCTCTACCACCATGCCCTGCGTCTATTGCAATGACGACATCACGCTTACTGGTCTTTTTTATTTTATTTCTGGCAACCGCTTTATTGTCGTGCAGGTCAATCACTAAACGATGCCCAGATTTTCCTGTAGGCCCGAGCAAAAAACTACGCGCGGTAACTGATCGGCTTAGGTCAAACACGACACGTAAATCTTTTTTATTTTGTACACCRCTTCTTATRCTGCGAATTAAAGCATTCGCCTGTACCCGATCGACCAGACCATGCGGCATGGTTGCGTTTTTGATATCAAGGACGACGCGATCAGGTTTGTCCAACGCAAAAACAGAGTGATCAGCAATACCATTTAAATCGAAGACCAGTCGAACATAACCTTTATTATTAGATAAGCGAATATCTTTAACCTGAGACTTAGATAAACCGGTAACAGATTTGGCTGATGAAAGGCCAGGCACGATAGACGTCGCCAGGCCACTAAGGCCAGCTAAGCTTTTTAGAAATTTTCGACGATTATTTGACATCATTTAACCCATGACTTTATGAAGAGTTATCACCGTACCGTGTTTAGTAATTAATATTGCCGTCTTTGTGTAATGCTATTGTGGCAAATTCTAWMAATAATGCAAGCAATATTTCATTATATTTTATATAGATACGTGACATATCTCTAGTTAAAGATCAGAAAAGACTTGTAACATCAACTTCTTACCTTTATCGGTTAACGCAGAAATTATTAGATCCCTACCTKTGTTTTGATGGCTAAAGTCACAGATCCAGTCAGCAGCCGGTAAAAAACCATTAGCTCGCTCCGGCCATTCCACCAGACAAATATCATTTTGATTGAAATAATCTCTTGCCCCGATGAATTCCAGCTCTTCTGGATCAGCAAGACGATAAAGGTCAAAGTGATAACACATACGCTCATAATTAATAGGGTAAGGCTCTACCAAAGTATAAGTAGGACTTTTAACGACACCCTCAAAACCACTTGCCTGTATGAAACCACGAGCAAATGTCGTTTTACCCACACCTAAATCACCTTTTAACAGCATAACAAATGCAGATTGGCTCTGTTGTTGAAGCGCAATGGCTACACGTTGTGCCAGGGCTATTTGCTGAGATTCATTAGCTAAAAAACACTGCCGACTTATCGGTTGCACGCKYKYYKCSTYCRKKRMCKWAYTCNNTCASNTGCARMRCYTSTGGTAATGCCGCAACAATATCAGAAGCCAGTAAACCACGCGTTTTATCTTCCACAACACGATGTGCCGCTGCGGCATGTAAACAGACAGCGAGTTCCGCAGAATCAGTTATTTTTATATTTTGTGCCATCAAGCCAATAATGATGCCACTTAAGACGTCCCCCATTCCTGGTGAAGACATCGCCGCGCTACCCACGTTACAAACTTTCATTATTTGACCATCAAATAGCAACGTTCCAGAACCTTTTAAAACCACCACACATGGTTGAGATGCATTAAATTGCTTATGTAATTTTTCAATGACGTTAAAACGATTTCGTTGCACCGCAGCGCTTGCAGAATCTTTAGTCTCAGCCAGTAGGCGTCCTGCTTCACCCGGGTGTGGCGTTATAACAAAGGGTGAACGTATTTTTAATTTGTTTTTTGCTAATAAATTGAGTGCGTCAGCATCAAGTAACATCGGTTTTTTTAATAATAGGCACTGTTGTAACACAGCGAGCGACCAATCATCCTGCCCTAAACCCATACCGACTGCCACGTGCGTCACATCATCAAATGCTTCTTCAAAYAGTGTTGMAATCGTGTCTATTTCACAGGTCTTTACCATCGCTTCAGGTACAGCGACACTGATTGCRGGTAGATTTTTCGCCGTTGTTACAATGGTAAGTAAACCTGCGCCCGCGCGTAGTGCCGCAGTAGCAGCAAGGATGACAGCACCTGGCATACCTTCATTGCCACCGACCAGAAGAACGTGCCCAAAACAACCTTTATGCGACGACGCTTTTCGAACAGGCAATAACAAATAATTAACCGCCTTGATAAGACGCGCGTCACATTCGACTTGATCATAAACCTCAATGGGTACGAGACTTTCAAAGAGTATTTCGCCACAGACATCTTTGGCTTGCGCGGTGAACATGCCCTGCTTTAATCCTATAAAACAGACAGTGTAGTCTGCGTTAATAGCAACACCTGAGATCACACCGGTATCTGCGAGCAGACCGGATGGGACATCAATTGAAATAACCGGTTTTAATGCACGATTTACCGCTGTGATCCATTTTCCCCATTCGTCCGAAACCACACGTTTGAGTCCAGTACCCAGTAATGCGTCGATCACGATATCTGTTTCAGTTAATAATGAAATATCCGGAACGCTATTTTCAGCAATGTTCGTCCAGTCCCGGTAGGCAAGCAATGCTTCGTTTTTAAGTGTTTCTGGTGGCGATAGGCTAATTACGTGTACATCAAGACCATACTGCCTGGCAAGTTTGGCAACGACATAACCATCACCCGCATTATTTCCCGAGCCACATAAGACCAGAATTTTTTTACTCTCAGGATAACGTGTCTTAATAACGTTAAAAACGGCAGTACCTGCACGTTTCATTAACGCATAGGCAGGAAGTGAAAATTGTTTGATTGCAATTTGTTCGAGCTGAACAACTGAACCTACGCTATAAAGTTTATCGGGTAGATTTTTCATAGAGATAAAACATTTGAACTAAAATAGTGATTTTATCCGCAAATGAACGCGAATAAATCATGTTWRTAGTTTTTCTATTCCACCCATATACGGCTTCAGTACTTTAGGAATTAAAATACTGCCATCTGCTTGTTGGTAATTTTCGATAACCGCCACCAGTGTTCGACCGATAGCTAAACCGGAACCATTGACTGTATTTAATAATTCAGGTTTATTGGTTTCTGGATTGCGCCAGCGCGCCTGCATTCGTCTAGCCTGAAAATCACCAAAACAACTGCACGATGAGATTTCGCGGTACGCCTGTTGTCCAGGCAGCCAGACTTCTAGGTCATAGGTTTTCATTGCGGAAAAACCTACATCTCCACTGCATAAAATAACCGTTCGGTACGGCAGTTCCAGTTTTTGCAATATCGACTCAGCATGCTGCGTTAACTCTTCTAACGCATCCAACGCTTTGTCTGCACTGACGAACTGTACCATCTCAACTTTGTCAAATTGATGCTGGCGTATCATACCTCGGGTATCTTTACCGTATGACCCTGCCTCTGAACGAAAACAAGGGGTATGACTGGTCAACCTTAAGGGCAATTGTGAAGCTTCCAATATTTCATCACGTACAATATTGGTAACTGGCACTTCGCCAGTAGGGATTAAATAATGCCCTGCTTCTTTATCCACACAGAACAGATCTTCTTCAAACTTGGGTAACTGACCCGTACTTTTTAAACTTTCTCTGTTGACGATGTAAGGCACATAGACTTCTGTATATCCATGCTCAGTGGTATGCACGTCCAGCATAAACTGAATAAGAGCTCGATGTAGTTTAGCCATTTGACCATGCATAACCACATAACGAGAACCGGTTATTTTGCTTGCTGTTTCAAAGTCCAACCATGAGAAATCTGACTTACCCTTTACCGCGTCACCTTTTTCACCTAAAGCCACATGATCTTTTACTTCAAAATCAAACGATTGAGGCTCACCCCAGCGTCTGATCTCAACATTATCGTTTTCATCATGACCAACAGGTACAGAATCATGTAAAAGATTAGGCACACTCAGTGCGATTGTTTCCATCTGTTGCTGCACATCCGTTAAATCTGATTTTGCCACATCAAGTTTTTCACCTAGACCAGCTACTTCATCAAGCAAGGGTTGAATATCCTCTCCAGCTGCCTTTGCTTTACCGATGGATTTAGACTTTTTATTTCGCTCACTTTGTAAGTTTTCAGATTCTACCTGGCAGGCTTTACGTTTGTTTTCCAAAGCCTCAAATGCATCAACATCAAGTTTGAAATTTCTTTTTTTAAGCTGCTCAGCGACTGCGTTTAAATCGGAACGAAATAGTTTTGGATCTAACATAATAGTGTTTCAGGGATAATTTATTAATTAAAAAGATCAAAAATATTGTATTTTTAAATTTATTATTGCGATTTTTATTATTTAAGCATMWRKYTWCACCAACTGCTTGGCAACATAAGCACCCACCCAAACACCGCCAATACACAAAACGACACTGACTAAAATATTTGTCATCGCTTTAAATAAATCGCCCTGCTCAAACAGCACCAGTGTCTCGATAGAGAATGTTGAAAAAGTGGTAAACGAACCTAATACGCCGACCAGAATAGCCAGGTGCCATTGTGCACTTAGATTAAACTTCTCAACAAGAAAGATCGATAATAGCCCCATCAAAAACGAGCCGACGACATTAACAAATAACGTACCTAATGGGAAAGTGCGCCCATACAGTTCGTAGATGGTTGCTTGTGACAAAAAACGCAAGATTGCGCCCAATGCTCCGCCGACGGCAATAAACATTAAAGTCTTTAACATGGCTTATTCTATGCGAAAATAACGCTAAAATAACTTACGACAGCTCAACTTTAACTTGGTCAGCAACGTCCTGGTATTCTGGTAACTGATTGAAGTTAAGATAACGATAGATATCCGATGACATCGGTTCTATACCTTTTACGCCATCAAGGTATTCTTCCATCGTCGGAATCCGACCAAGCGTCGCAGCTACCGAGGTTAATTCAGCCGAAGCCAAATAAACGTCTGCGCCGTCCCCTAAACGATTTGGGAAATTTCTTGTCGAGGTGGACACCACGGTCGAATTATCTGCAACCCGTGCCTGATTACCCATACACAGTGAACAGCCGGGGATCTCGGTACGCGCACCAGCACGACCAAAAATATTATAGTGCCCTTCCTGCATGAGCTGACGTTCATCCATCTTTGTCGGCGGTACGATCCACATACGCGTAGGTAGACTACGCACATTCTCCAACACTTTACTCGCCGCGCGATAATGCCCGATATTGGTCATACATGAACCTACAAAAATCTCATCTACCTTAACGCCTGCAACATCCGACAATTTCTTCACATCATCAGGGTCATTCGGACACGCTAATATCGGTTCCTTTATTTCATTTAAGTCAATCTCGATAATCTCAGCATATTCAGCATCATTGTCTGGTGCAAGCAGTTCCGGGTTCTCTAGCCACGCTTCCATAGCAATGATTCGACGCGATAATGTACGTTTATCTTTGTAACCGTTAGAAATCATCCACTTCAACAAAGTTATGTTTGAGTTGATGTATTCGATGATAGGTTCTTTATTTAGATATACCGTGCAACCATTTGCCGAACGCTCGGCTGAGGCATCAGACAACTCAAACGCCTGCTCTACTTTCAGGTCGGGTAGACCTTCGATCTCTAACACACGACCATTAAAGACATTCTTTTTGCCTTTTTTCTCCACCGTTAACAATCCTTTTTGTATCGCTACATACGGAATAGCATTGACCAGATCACGCAGAGTAATACCCGGTTGCATCTCGCCTTTGAAACGAACCAGTACTGATTCAGGCATATCCAGTGGCATAACACCTAACGCCGCGGCAAACGCGACCAGACCCGATCCAGCAGGAAAGCTGATACCCATCGGGAAACGCGTATGTGAATCACCGCCCGTACCTACAGTATCCGGCAGTATCATCCGGTTTAACCAGGAATGTATGATGCCATCACCAGGGCGCAAGGCGACGCCAGCGCGGGTCTGCATAAAATCGGGTAAATCATGTTGCAGGGTAATATCGACCGGTTTTGGATAGGCTGCTGTGTGGCAAAAACTCTGCATGACAAGATCAGCAGAAAAACCCAGACAGGCAAGTTCTTTTAGCTCGTCTCGCGTCATCGCACCGGTCGTGTCCTGCGACCCCACCGTGGTCATTTTTGGTTCACAGTAAGTACCCGGGCGAATACCATCAACACCGCAAGCACGGCCGACAATTTTTTGCGCTAATGTATAACCTTTACCTGTGTCCTTACCTTCCTGAGGTTTAAGAAACACGTCCGATACATCTTCATCTAAAAACGCACGTGCACGGTCAGTCAAACCACGACCGATGATTAATGGGATACGACCATTCGCTCGGACTTCATCTGCCATGGTGGCCGGGTTCAAATCAAATTTACAAATTTCATCACCCGATTCATTGAGGATGACGCCATCATACGGACGTATACGTATGACATCACCTGTAGCCATTGATGATACATCGCACTCAATCGGTAGCGCACCCGAATCTTCTGCTGTGTTAAAAAATATGGGGGCGATTTTGCCACCGAGAACAACGCCACCTCCACGTTTGTTAGGCACGTATGGAATGTCTTCACCCATATGCCATAAAACAGAGTTTATCGCTGATTTTCGAGAAGAGCCGGTGCCAACAACATCACCCACATAAGCGATAGTATGACCATTTTCTTTTAGCGTTGCGATGGTTTCTAGCGGCTTATCCATGGTATTGATCAACATGGATTTGGCGTGTAAGGGTATATCGGGACGGCTCCATGCTTCTGTTGCAGGCGAGAGGTCATCGGTATTAGTTTCACCCGGCACCTTGTAGACGGTAACGGTTATCTCTTCTGCTAAGGCAGGTTTTGAAGTAAACCATTGAGCATCCGCCCAGGAGCGAACAACACGCTCTGCTGCTGGATTATTTTTTGCCTTGTCAGCGATATCGTGAAAAGCATCATAG
>NVSH01000092.1 GCA_002401185.1 Gammaproteobacteria bacterium
TTTTAAAAGAAAAAACGAAAAAAGATAAAGAGTAATAGAGCAATACGGAAATCGTTCTTTAAAAACACCACCTTTGAACAGCCAGTAACATTTTTACCGCTATACTTCGTTTAACTTCCTATATTAACTCGAACATTAAAACGACCACTTCTAACCATCAAATGACCAACAAGCCATACCAAAACGCAAACAATCTATCCGTACAGAATAATTACGATGCCTGGTATCGTTTGCAACTGTTCAATTACTTTCGAGCCATACTCGCGCTGTTTTTCATTACTGTCTATCTCAATGACTGGCTTCCTGAACTTGTTCCAGGGGCATACTCTCATCCTGATTTATTCATTACAGTCTCCGTAGCCTACCTGGTAACGGCGCTGTTATTTACCACACGCATCCGCGCAAAAAGTCCTGGGATTGTTCCGCAAATCACTATTCACACACTGTTCGACATCACATGTATTACCATATTAATGCATGCCACCGGCGGTGTGCGAACCGGCCTAGGCATGTTACTTATCATCAGTATCTCAATGACCAGTTTATTTTTACCCAGACGGTTAACCCTGCTCTTTGCTGCGATTGCAACACTTTCCGTTATCGCAGAACAGGTGTATTCACAATTGGTCTATATCAATTACTCGCCGGCTCTCACCCAGGCAGGCTTACTCGGTATTTTAATTTTCATCTCGACTTTCCTCGCCACGTATTCTGCCAGACGACTCATAGAATCTGAAAAACGTGCTGCAGAGACTAGCGCTGAATTAGAAACTATCGTGCAGATGAACGAACACATCATTAAAAGCATGCGCACAGGCATCCTCGTAATAAAAAATAATGGGCAGATATTAATGGCTAACAATGCAGCTCTTGAATTGCTTGGCCATGCCAAAATCGATGCCAAAACCAACTTACAAGAAGCGTCGAATGCTTTATATAAACGGTTTCTTGTCTGGAATAACAATACGATTCAAAACCACAAACCTATCAAGCAAGCTCATGGCTTATCTGACATACAAACAGGCTTTAGCCATATTGACCAGCACAACCAGACAAATAATTCGCATCAGGGACGCACTTTAATTTTTATTGAGGATGCCACCAAACTCACACAACGTTTCCAACAGGTAAAACTAGCCTCTCTCGGCCAATTAACAGCAAGTATTGCACACGAAATTCGAAACCCACTAGCCGCCATCAATCATGCAGGGCAATTACTGGAAGAAACATCTGTCGATGAGGCCGATAAAAAATTAACCGGCATTATTAGTACACATGTCAAACGCCTCAACGATATTATCGAAAGTGTTTTACAACTTTCCAGGCAGCAACGTGGTACGCCTGAATCGATTAACCTCTATCAATGGCTGTTACAGTTTCGCGAAGAGTTTATTGCTACCCATCAATTACAAGTCTATCAACTACGCATAACCATCAACCCGCAAAGTATTTTAATTTCATTCGACACCAGTCAGCTACATCAGGTGATGTGGAACCTGTGCAGCAATACACTCAATCACTGCAACATGGAGCACTCGAATATGATGATTAATATTCGGGGCGAAATCGATAAAGATAACAAACTACCCTTTATCGATATAATCGATAATGGCCCTGGCATCGACGAAGAAACACAGAACCACATATTTGATCCATTTTTTACGACAAGTTCTGAAGGTACCGGCTTAGGTCTGTACATCACAAAAGAGGTCATCGAAAGCAATCGTGCTAAAATTCGTCTGGTCTCATTACCGGCTGGTGGCACCTGTTTTAGAATCCACCTACAACAGGCCCAGTAATTAATCCACTTATCATGACTAAATGACAGCACGTCTATACTCAACGAATAACGTACCTGAAAATAACAGAGAAATAAAAAATGACGGCTAAAAAAGTGCTCATCGTTGATGACGAAGCAGATATCTGTGAACTCATCGAAATCACGCTGATGCGTATGGGTATTACATCTCAATCCGCACTTAACCTGATGCAGGCAAAACAACTACTGCAAACAGAGCACTTTGATTTATGTCTGACGGATATGCACCTGCCAGATGGTAACGGTATCGAGTTTGTCGAGCATGTTCAGATACATCATAATGACGTACCTATTGCCGTGATTACCGCACATGGCAATATGGAATCTGCTGTTAAAGCGTTAAAAGCCGGTGCATTTGATTTTGTTTCTAAACCCGTCGACATTCAAATTTTGCGCAACCTGGTTTCTGCCGCGACCAACATACCCGAAAAAAACGATAATCGAAAAGATGATAAAAACAAGATTAACATCACCGGCAATTCAGACGCAGTTCAAGCCTTATTAAAAAACATTGCCAAACTGGCAAGAAATCAGGCACCGGTATTTATCCACGGTGAATCAGGCTCAGGTAAAGAACGTGTGGCCAGGATGATCCATCAACAAGGCTCAAGAACAAACCAGCCTTTTGTGCCCGTTAACTGTGGCGCGATATCTTCAGAACTGATGGAAAGCGAATTCTTTGGCCATCTCAAAGGCAGCTTCACTGGCGCGCATTCAGATAAACAGGGGTTATTTGAAGCCGCTAACGGAGGCACACTCTTTCTTGATGAGATAGCTGAATTACCACTGAACATGCAGGTAAAACTATTACGTGTGATACAGGAAAAAGCCATACGCCCTGTTGGTAGCGCGCAGGAAAAATCCGTTGATGTCAGAATTCTTAGTGCTAGCCATAAAAACCTGGTTAAGTTAGTCGCTGATGGCACCTTTCGAGAAGACCTTTATTACCGTATTAATGTCATCGAACTCGCTATTCCTAGCCTACGCGAAAGAAAAGAAGATATTCCATTATTTATAGATCAGCTACTCAATAATCTGGCAAAAAAAACAGGGGTGAAAGTACCCGTTATCGACGCTGAGGCTATAACCGCTTTACAGGACTACCCTTTTCCCGGCAATGTGCGAGAACTGGAAAATATACTTGAACGTGCAATCGCACTATCAGATAACAGCGTCATTACCACGCAGGACTTACATCTAAAATCGGTTGCCAACCACCAACTGACCAACGATGAAGATCTGACTTTTACACCACCACCTGTAAACCCGATGGATCTGATAGGTCAGGAACGTCAAAGCATCAAACAAGCCCTGGAGCAAACCCGTTGGAACAAAACCGCGGCGGCAAAATTACTGGGCTTAAGTCTAAGGCAACTACGCTATCGGCTACAAAAGTTGGACATAAAATAAATAAGGCCAAGTGATGGATAAATGCATGACACCTCTGACGATAAGGAAGCAATTTGTTTTCAGGCGGGAATGTACACAGGGACAGGGACATAGCAATAGCTTTCACTCTCAAATCAAAATGGCCGTATCAAAACACATGTCAACAAACCGTCACTATCTTACAAAATGGTCACAATGTTACATTTTTAGTCTCATAACATAAAAACCTACAGATTATTTATTAAGATAACTTATTGATATTACTGATTTTATAAAATATATAGTCATTGGCACGGTCTCTGCTATACCTATACCAGTCTGCAACATAATAGACATAAATACATAAAAACAAGATCTGTTAAATTACTCTCGGAGAGACTCATGAAAAAAATACAACAAGGTTTTACATTAATCGAATTAATGATCGTTATCGCGATTATCGGTATTCTGGCTTCGGTAGCATTACCGGCCTATTCCACCTACACCAATAAAGCGGCATATTCAGAAGTCGTTATTGCTACTACTTCCGTAAAAGCAGATGTATCGGTGTGTTCACAACGCAACAATATGACCAATGCAAACTTTGTCACCCAATGCATCGGTGGCGGTGGCTTTGGCGTTAATAATGTCGCTGCATCTGGCCGTGTTACCACTATAACAGCGTCTTCATCTGCTGCTAGCTTAGTTGAGGTTACTGGCACAGGTGATGGAAACTTCACCCCTGCTAGCCCAACTTATATTCTTACCGGAACCCGCCAGGCTTCTGGTCAGGTAATATGGGCGCAATTAGCTGGTGCTGCCGGTGGTACGTGTTTAGCTGCTAACCTTTGTTAAGATAAAAAGGTTGTTAATAAAAAGGGCAGAGTTTACTCTGCCCTTTTTTTATCACCAAAAAAAACCTACAATACTGGTCGCATTGTTATTTTTAGTAAATTTGCAGCCGAATCCATATGCACCAGCAAATTTTTATGTTTTGCTTTACCTAAAAAAACATGTTGACTCCCTTCTGCATCTTCCTTCCTGGAATATGTAAGTAAAAAATCACTAGAAAGCTGATGGGATAACATTTTATTGAAATTTTCTTTTACTGATTGATATAAATGCACCTGTGCAAAAGGCGGGATTTTTAAGTCAGTTAACCTAATGATTTCTTTTAGTTGCACAACAGAGTTATCAGTTTCGGCATAAATAATCAACGGCTTTTCGTCACTAAAGCTAGCTATATTTTTTAAGTTTAAATTCTGCTGACTATAATAATCTTCCGTTACTGTATAAAAAGTCCCTTCCCACATAACCATTGCCACCGGACGCTCAGAATAAACCTGCAAACCACCCCAGATTAATGCACTGATCTGAACAACAGCAATCAACGAAAGATCTAAAAAGATTTCTTTTTTTGTCTTAGTATGATTGAAAATAATCAAGGTCAGAATCGGCCCTAAAACCAGATGAACCACAGCCATCAATTTGACACCACTCCAACCACCTTCTGCTTCAAAAAAAACACCTGGATACCACTCCACCAAAATTAAATACAAAATACCAATAAATATAAAAACACTTATACATAAATGTATGCCTGCGACTTTTAATTTTGCTTTTATTAAATCATTCATCATATTAAATCTCTTTTTGAATCTTAATAATGTGCTTATATGTACATATAAAGTTGACTACAAATAATTAAAGCATTTCTCTCTCTGGCTACTCAACAAAACTTATAACTTTATATTCTTCTCTATAATAATTACACTAATATTTTAAACTCCGTCATCTATCGAGATAAGTGTCATTTCAGGTAATTTCCAATAAATTCGACTATCATTGATAGGTGATTTTAAAGTTAGTAATAACAAACCTCAATCGAAATAATAAAAAAATCAGGTTTTTCCATGACGGCAGAAGTACAATTAAATGGGCTATCTCGTAAATTAGTCAACGACGGTTTATTAGAAGAAGAGGCAGCAATTCATGCATTAAAAACCTCTCTCGAAGAAAAGGTTTCTTTTACAAGTTATTTAGTATCTAATAATTTGCTCACTGCCTCCAAAATCGCCATGGAAGCCTCTAAAGAGTTTGGCTTACCGGTGTTTGACCTTGATGCTATCGATCTCGACACCATCCCACGTGATATCGTCGATAACAAACTCATTAAAAAACATCATGCTTTACCCTTATATAAACGCGGTAATCGCTTATATGTAGGTATCACTGACCCAACGAATCTAACCGCTATTGACGACATCAAATTTCAGACCGGTGTTAACACTGAAGCCATCCTGGTAGAAGAAGATAAACTGTCAAAAATGGTAGAAAAACTGTTAGAAGAACAGGATAACGCCATTGACAGCATGATGGGCGACGACCTGGAAGATCTTGATGATCTTGATGATCTTGATTTTGAAGACCCAGATGCAAACAAAGTAGAAGACAATGCCGATTCGGGTGTCGATGACACCCCTGTTGTACGCTTCATTAATAAAATTTTGTTAGACGCCATTAAAAAAGGCGCGTCAGATATTCACTTTGAACCCTATGAAAAGATTTACCGCGTTCGTCTTCGCATCGATGGCGTTTTACGCGAAGTTGCAAGACCCCCTGTTGCCATGAGCCCCAAATTATGTGCTCGTATCAAAGTTATGTCACGTATGGACACAGCGGAAAAACGGGTACCTCAAGATGGACGTATAAAATTAAAGATTTCCAAAACCAAAGCCATCGATTTTCGTGTCAACACCTGCCCCACGTTGTTTGGTGAAAAAATTGTTCTGCGTATTCTCGATCCGTCAAGTGCTTCACTAGGTATCGATGCATTAGGGTACGAACCCGAACAAAAAGAACTCTATTTAAAAGCATTAGCTAACCCTTACGGTATGATATTGGTTACAGGCCCTACTGGTAGCGGTAAAACTGTATCGTTATATACTGGCTTAAATATATTAAATACCGTCGATACCAACATTTCGACAGCGGAAGACCCTGTCGAAATTAATCTCGAAGGCATCAACCAGGTAAACGTTAATGATAAAGTTGGGCTAACGTTTGAAGCAGCGCTGCGAGCCTTTCTGCGTCAAGACCCTGACATCATCATGGTCGGTGAGATTCGCGACCTTAACACCGCTGAAATTGCCATAAAAGCCGCACAAACTGGCCATATGGTAATGTCTACATTACACACCAACGATGCCCCCTTAACATTAGCGCGCTTAGTAAACATGGGCGTACCGCCCTTTAATATCGCCTCTGCTGTCTCGTTAATTATTGCGCAACGACTGGCTCGCCGATTATGCAAGATCTGTAAAGAAAAAGTCGATATCCCCAGAGCAGCACTCCTGGAAGAAGGCTTCACCGTCGAACAAATTGATAGCAATCCTGAATTATACAAAGCCGTTGGCTGTGATCTGTGTAGCGAAGGTTTTAAAGGCCGTGTCGGTATATATCAGGTGATGCCCATATCAGAAGCTATTGGTCGCATTATTATGGAAAACGGCTCATCACTGGATGTTGCAGACCAGGCTGAGAAAGATGGTGTCGATAACCTAAGGCAGTCAGCAATTAAGAAAGTACTTGCAGGATTAACCAGTCTCGAAGAAATTAACCGTGTAACAAAAGATTAGAACAGCAGCAGGATACTAAGATGGCTAAGGCAAAAGTAAAAAATGCAACCTTCACATGGGAGTGTACGAATAAAAAAGGCACGACCGTTAAAGGTGAAATGAGCGCTGCCAGTATGGATGTGGTAAAAGCAGAACTTCGAAAACAGGGCCTCATTCCTAAAAAAGGCAAA
>NVSH01000093.1 GCA_002401185.1 Gammaproteobacteria bacterium
ACCACCGTTTTTTTATCTTTATATTCATATTTTGATGGCATTATCCTGCCTTCAAAATAACGATTTTTACCCTTGATAGTTAACTGATAGTTAATTACGACTAGATTATCTGAAGTTATCGCTTGCTTTATTGATTGATTAAAAAAATAGGCCTGATCATCATCATATATTTCGTGTACAAATTTACCCAAAGATTTTTTACGATTTTCATCCAGGACATCTTTATTGCCTGACGTTACTTCGATACATTTACCATCTTCTGTCACTAAAAACAGAATATCTGGCATGGCATTAAATATCGAGTGCAACCTGTTCTCGTAAGAAAGTTTTTGGCGTTTATATAAAACCTGCATTTCTTCTGATGAAATAGTGAGCGAACGCTCTAGCGTGTAACGATCTTGATCTGCTGCTTTATAATAGGCATCAACTTGATTAAGTAATATTTCCCATGCCGATACATTGGGGATGACTGAATCCTTAATATCCAGTTTTTTAAGTTGACGAGTGAGTATGCGATGCATCGTAATATTAATTATTTTCCCAAATATGGGTTAGTGTCATAGTTTGGTTGTGTAGGTCACAACGACCATTTGCTAACGGTGATATCTCTCCATATGAGTAAAACCCAATCTGTTTAGCCTCTGCTGGGATACTATTGCGAACGGCTTCAATCTCTTCTACACTGCGTGCCCCCAATACCAATCGACGGCCTACGCAACTGATGGCAACACTCAGGAGTGGCCCCGCACTATAATTATTTAATGCGATTTCATTAGCAGCTTCAGCAGCACCATCAATTAAACGGTCGAAATTAGCTCGCATTAATCGAACATAGTTGTTTTGTGGTATATCACCGGCAAATGTAATCGAGTTGGTATCTTCATCAACAGCGAGGATGGTCCTAACGACATCTTCAACGTTGCTGTCTTCATTGATAATGGCAAGAGGAAACAATAAACCCGACGCCGGTAAATCATCTGCCCTTTCACCTAAGTACTTTTTATATAATGCCAACGCAGGTTGATTATCGAGTTCGTACAAGACATTGTCTTCTGAACGTGTAACTTCACGCTTTGGCCCAAGAATATCCCAGCCTCCTCTCGAACCATGGCCAATGCCAAATTTATCTCCATAAAAACCTACGGCACATACATAATCTTGTTGCATGCCATCATTTGACCAAACCCACGTTTTTTCGAAACGATCACCATCGCCAGCTAAGCCACCTGTTACGATAACCTCGGTTGGTAATTCTGATAATAACCCAGTGATTAACTTCGTACCATTGACGGCTAAGCCATCTGACAATATAAAAATCGAACGCAGCGAAACTTCATTCAGCGAACGCGCAACCTTAAGACCGGCGGTGCAAGAATCATTATCTTTAGTTATTTGCTCACAGGTCAGTTTCAATCGTGTATCTTCAAATCGAATGATTGATAAGGCGATGCTATTATCATAAATATCGTCATGATAAATTTCACCTGAACTTGAACAGCCAAACAGTATAGATTGAGGGAAAACTTTCGCGAGTGACTTTAATTGTGCCTGTACTAGCTCATTATCAGGGCTGGCGAAAAATAAAAGCAGTGTTTGCGAAGAATCTAGTGCCTTATCCAGTTGTCTATCCCAACCTTTTTCAGCCGTATATTGGTAGGTTTCCAGTTTCATAATAATACTAAATATTTTATTTGATTTACATACTATCTAGCCGATATGCGGTAACAGTCAAGCACTTGAAGTGTAAATACAAGCACAGAAAAATGACTGATTTTAATGATGTTTTAAGTGATTATTACAAAGACAATTAAAACGCCATTATTTTCACAAGTATTAGTATTTTTTAGCGCTCAAATAACTTCATATTTATTATATAAATTTACTGCCCGCTCATTTAGTGCGTTTATTAATACGCGCAGTTTTTTGCTTAATTTTTATTTTAAAAACAACTAACAAGTTATTGATTTATATAGTATTTATGTATATAATTATAGCGAAAACAATAAAAAAAGACAACCTTATACTGATAATGCAAAGAGTCATTATTCGCTAAGGTTTAATGACGAGTTACAACACACAATATACAATGCGATAGGAAATAATGTAATATCTGTTGACTCAGTCTCTAATACTGACAGACAAAATCGAATGAACCACGTAGCTTAAAGGTGAAATTATGCAGTACACAGACGATCAAATGGCAGAAATAGATATACTCATTCGTTTTAACCTGCAATCGACTCAACAAGGCATAAAGGTACATTCAAAAGCACAGGAAGAACAAATCGACGCTGTGCAGCGTTTGTTCGATAAAGGCCTGGTAACAGCCATTGATGGTGGCTATCTGACCGATCTCGGTAGAAAAGCAGCTGAGCATGCGCAAGCCCTGTTATTGATGCTCACACCGCATCAACAAAGTATGGCGAGCTAAGCCACATTGCTAGCCTCCTACCTTTCGTTAAACACATAGTGGCAAGCCAATGATTCCTTGTGGAATGGTTATTTAACAACACAATAAAAAATATTGATGCCTTTCCTATCTTAGCGGCGTTATACTTTAATTCATCAACCTTTCACTTTGATTGAGGTGAATCATGAACATCGCAAATACATTGCTCACACAATTAGCGAAACACGGTATAAGTTACGATATTGTTAAACACTCATACTCAAACTCCAGTCTACATGCAGCACATTCTGCACATATCCCAGTAACAAGAATGGTCAAATCAGTCATCCTTCAGGATGAAATTGGCTATGTCATGGCGCTGGTACCAGCCAATCATTACGTTAAGATTAATGAAATAAATATGTTTTTAAATCGACAGATGTACCTGGCAACTGAGTCTGAGTTAAACGGCTTATTTACAGATTGTGACTGTGGCGCCATACCACCTGTCGGTAATGCATATGGCATCTCCACCGTGGTTGATTACTCTCTGGATGATTGCAGTGACGTTTATATCGAAGCAGGTAACCACACGGAACTGTTGCACATAAGTGGTAGTGCTTTCAGAAAATTAAACGAACACTCACACCATGCGAGCATCTGTATTCATTAGTGAATAACTAACATCGCGGCAGATGATAAGACTGGAGCTATTATAGTTCACGGTGTCTCGTTGTTTGCAAAGTCTCATCTCAATAAGAAGTAATATATCAACCGTTATCGGCTTAACGTAATTCAGGCAGTAATAAATACATTATCTGCCTAACTATTTCTTTCAATTCTTTCAGTCCTGATGAAACTTCATATTAAATAATATTTTCATGTGAAAAAGATACCTTGCCCTCATTTCATGACATATATCTCATTTTTTTAAATCATTACATATATACTGCGCTTTCAGATTTAAAAAATTATATTTCACATGGAGATGATAATGGGAAAAAGACAACTAACAAAAAAAGCACCTGTGGAAAATGATACGAAGAAGCTCATTCTTGCAATATTTTACATGTCGTTGGTTGTTCTCGTATTATTTGGACTTGGAACCGATGACATGGAAACGAACACGAATATAAACAATAAATCAACAAACCAGGWTATCAAAGATGGCATGACGAACAAAGTGCTATCTCACCGTCATATCACATAATATTATCTACAGGTTACGGTTTCGTTTAGARAAWTTGACCAGTGGTCCTCAATCGAGCAAATGCCTGACTAAACCTTTGACTGCATATAGGTAAGAAAAATAATTACGATAGAGAAAGTAACCTGTAAAGCTTACAGTTCGAGYAYRTYWTGMRGCWKKAGCAAKWWWMWTWTGNKYGRGYANASRKWRAYTMAWTAMTGATKWTWCSANTKGYRRCCCCACTGCATTTGTTGACCCTATCGTTATCCGGAGTAAACTAAAACCATGGATATATTCTTCAGCATCAGTAGCCAACACGAAACGGCAGAAACCGTTATCGAAGATTGCGCTCGACAACTTAAAAATGCGCCTGCTAAAGCAAACTTTGGCTTTATCTATGCCACAAATGCCATGGCAGATAGTTTTCCGGATCTTATAATAAAATGCAAAGCAAGCACAGGTATTGAACATTGGGTTGGCACCATTGGCCTGGGTGTGATTACTGATAAACAGGAGTTATATGATGCACCCGCTGTCAGCATCATGCTGGCACACTTCGATACGGATGACTTCACCATCATTCCCTCCATCAGAAAACAGGAAGAAATCGCCCCCAAATTAAATTGGCCACGTATGTTTGCCACCAATTTCGGCATTATTCATGGCGATCCATTCAACCCACATACTCAAGATTTGGTAGAAGAAATACAACTGCATGTAGCCAACGGGTTTATCGTTGGTGGCTTAACGTTTTCGCGCAGTCAACAATATCAGGTTGCCGATTATGTGGTCAGTGGTGGTGTGTCAGGTGTTCTTTTCTCAGAAAACATCGATGTAATTACCAGCCTGACTCAAGGATGCAGCCCTGTAGGTATAAARCACACTATCACCAAATCACGGCTAAATAACGCTTTGACAATCGATAAAAAACCGGCATTGGACGTACTAATGCAAGATCTAAAAATTAGCGACCACATTCAGTTGWAAAAAGAAATGGGGGAAGTTTTTATAGGCCTCAATATTACAGGAAGTGATAAGACTGATTACACAATTCGCAGTTTGATAGGCATGGACTCTGATAATGATTTTTTCGCGATAAATGACTACCTTATCGAAGGCAATGAAATTGTTTTCTGTCGACGCAACGAACAAACCGCCATCGAAGACATGCAACTTATGCTAGACAAGCTCGCCTCTCGGTTAAAGACAAAAATCAAAGGTGGCCTCTACATATCATGTGTCGGTCGAGGTCGTGATGAGTTTGGACAAAATTCAGAAGAAGTGAAAATGATTCACGAAACACTGGGTGACTTCCCACTGACTGGTTTTTTTGCTAATGGCGAAATCCATCATAATAGACTTTATGGTTACACTGGCGTACTAACCCTGTTTACCGAGTAATCCTTCAGCACATTCGTTGAACAGCATACTGCACCCACAACTGATGTGCTTTTCCAGGCAGTATCGTAGCCACATCTTCAGCCGCATTGCTGCTTTCTACACATAACATTTTTGTGTAACCGTTCTCACCAAGATCACCCATACTGGCTGCCACTTCCTCCCATGGGTTCCAGACCACCGTTGAATGACTACCACATTTGATGATAATGATATTTCGTTTCATGGTTTTATCTTCAATCACGCAATCACTGGTGGTATCAAGATATATTCTGTCGACTTCCTCTTCGATAGTTATCGGGCCATGCTGAACTTTTCGTTTTAAATTATCGGCTTTGTCTAGATAATCAGTATCGTCAAGTCCATGTAATTGCGTGTTTGTGATATCTCCAATATTGAAGTATGTATGAAATGCCTGACCGATGGTAATCGGTGTTGCGCTGTCGTTATGCGTAATCAATTCCAGCTCGAGTTTTTTACCAATTGTAATTTTCAATTGTACCGAGGTTTCTGGCGGCCACATCGCTTTCGTATCTTCCTCTGGCTGCGTAGTAAAACTGATACGTGTACTGCCATTACCTAAAGCTTCAGTACTCAGAACTTGCCAGTTGGTGGTGCGGGCAAAACCATGTGTAGGGAAGTTATTCGTGGTTTCATTGTTAGTATTATCATAGCTACCAAACCACGGCCAGCATATAGGTACGCCACCACGGACTGATTTGCCGGCAGAAAAATTTGCATCTTCCGATACCCAGATAACCTCTTCTTCATCTTTTGGTATCCAACTTAATAGGTGTGCACCTTGTAAACTAATGCACGCACTGGCGCATGAATTTTGAATATCGACAACGGGGAGGTCACCTTTACCCTTTTTAAACTGTAGATTGTTGTTATCGCCTTGCAGTGAAAATTCGTCATTCAGTTGTTCGATCAATGTTGCATTCATCGTTATACTTTTTCCATTTTCTTTGTATGATGAGTAGATTCTAACTAAAAATAGGTCGTATTAACAATCGCTTATACCTCTTGCAAYACTCTTCGTCCATCACGATGAAAACTTGTCTTGTGGCACTTAGGGCAAGGTGGAATATGACCGGCTTTATGGAAATGTAGTTTTGCTTCACATTGATCACAGAGCAGTGTACCTGGGCCAGTAATCTCTCCCGTATGATAGGCATAAGGTCGTTGGGCAATGTCTTTTAATCGTAATAATTCGACGGTGGTTTTGTCGGCAGTTTCCAACAACATATACAACAATGCGCTTTCTATACGTGTCGTTTCAAAACCCAACCAATCTATTAATTTATCATCGGTATCAGCTAGATGACTGATGGCATCATCCAGGTCACGTTTTAACCATAGGGTCAATTTTTCGGCGTCCTTTTCCGTTAGCTCATCAAGTTCTACTGCCTTTTTCCTCGCTTCTTCGATATATTTATTGAGAATAGGACCTGTATGTTCTTTAGCATCATGCAGACTTTTCGTTACGCGCTTATGCATCGTGTCATATGCTTCAGTAAGGACTTCCAATGGTTCGTCGAGTATTGAATGCTTCATCATCACCTCCTCTAGCTACCTAGCCATATTATTCCACCATAGCACCAGTTTAAATCGCTGTCCTGCCTTTTCATTAGCCAAAGTACTACTGCCATAAGATTAATAATCTTGACTTATTGAAAGCTTTTTTTTAATAGCCTTAAAATAGGCTATTATAGATGTAATTTATAATTAATAGATGGTATTATGACTATTATGGATTATTACATTGCATCCGATACCGCCATTCTAAAAGAACTTGGTGAGCGCATTCGCAAATTACGTTTACGCAAAAACATCACCCAGGAAGACCTGGCTGAACACACTTTACTGGCTGTAGGTACCATCAAATCATTGGAATCAGGCAAAGGTAAGCTTTCCACACTTATCGCTGTTTTGCGTGAACTGGGCGCACTGGAGCAGTTAGAG
>NVSH01000094.1 GCA_002401185.1 Gammaproteobacteria bacterium
AACATTGCCCAGTAAATTGCCAAATAATCGTACTTTGGCGCGTAACTGTTTATCGGCCGTTGCTGTATTGACCAGCCCCGCCGGTTTGTGCGCGTTGTCTGGATTAATTTCGTTTGATTCTATTATGTTAGTCATAAATTTTACTATGTACAGGTCGGCTACAGCCTGTCGTTATGCGCTGCTGCATAATATGTTGCGAAAAAAGAAGGTCCAAAAAACTGGCAAGTATAGCGTATTTACGTGTTTACTGACATAGGACGTTAGTGTTGGTAGCGGCTTATATGTTTTTTGATGAAACCGATGTGTACAGCGCATTGATAGAGATGTTCTTAGGTGTGATGTTGCGCTAATGCCCAGTCTATGTGTTCGACAACCATGTCGAATGGCGCAATCTCTTTTTTTCGCTGCATTAATACCTGGATAATTTGTTTTGAAGTGGCTGCATTGCCCAGGGCGACGGCTATGTTTCTTAGCCACCGTTGGTAACCAATACGGCGGATTGCAGAGCCTTCGGTGTTTTTTAAAAATTCGTCTTCAGTCCAGTTGAAAAGGGTGATTAAGTCGGGTGCGTCCAGTGGGTGGCGGCTATGAAAATCTGGCTCAACCGTGGGTTGTGCGAAGCGATTCCAGGGGCAGCATAATTGGCAGTCGTCACAGCCGTATATGCGGTTACCCATGGCTTTTCGAAATTCGAYKGGAATRCTRCCGTGTAAYTCGATRGTCAGGTAGGAGATRCARCGTCTKGCGTCTACTTTGTAWGGTGCRACRATRGCTTTGGTCGGGCAGATGTCGATACAGTCMGTRCAKSTKCCGCAGTGANNTTGANNGRKGTTTCSYGSGTAAYSGGYAGYGGYARGTCRGTGTATATTTCGCCTAAAAARAACCATGAACCGGCCTTTGCGTTGATTAGATTCGTATGTTTACCTATCCAGCCTARCCCCGCYTTTTCTGCCAGYGCTTTTTCTAGCACGGGTGCGCTGTCGACAAAGGCGCGATAACCGAATTCACCGATATGAGTTTTGATTTTATCCGCCAGTTTTTGCAGGCGTTTACGCATGACTTTATGGTAGTCACGACCTAGAGCATAACGTGATATAAAACCCAGCTCTGGGTTCGCCAGCACGTCATCGGATAACGCGCAGTCAGGTGGTAAGTAGTCCATGCGCACAGAGATAATGCGGCAGGTATTCTTGACTAACTGCTCAGGGTGGCTGCGTTTACTGCCGTGTTTTTGCATGTAATTCATCTCGCCATGAAAGCCTGCTTGTAACCAGTCATCGAGGTGTTTTTCATGCTTGCTTAATTCGATATCGGCAATACCGAGTTGTTGAAACCCCAGTTCTTTGGACCATACCGTAATTTGCTTAAGCAATTGAGCGTAATCGATATTGTGTGATGATTCAGGCATGTGTTTATTTTATCTGAATGAGCCGTGTAGCTTGCATTTATTTATACTAAAATAATGTCCCCATTTACTAACCTGTTAATTAATACAAAAAACTATGTCTGTTCGTACACGTTTTGCTCCAAGCCCAACGGGTTATCTGCATGTTGGTGGCGCTCGCACCGCATTATTTTCCTGGTTATACGCAAAGAAAATGGGTGGCAAGTTTATTCTACGCATCGAAGACACAGACCGTGAACGTTCGACACAGGCATCTGTTAACGCCATTTTGGAAGGTATGGAATGGCTGGGTCTAACGTATGACGAGGGCCCTGTTTATCAAACGGATCAATTTGATCGTTATAAAGAAGTTATTCAGCAACTGCTTTCAAGCGGTGATGCTTATCATTGTGATTGCAGTCGAGAACGTTTAGATGCGTTGCGTGAGCAGCAGATGACGGATAAACAAAAACCGCGTTATGACGGCTGTTGTCGTGATAAAAATTTAGCGGCGGCAGAAAATACCGTCGTGCGTTTTAAAAACCCACTGGAAGGGGATGTGGTTATTGAGGATATGGTTAAAGGCCAGGTGATTATCAATAATCGTGAGCTGGATGATTTGATTATTGAGCGTAGCGACGGCACGCCAACCTACAATCTTACGGTGGTAGTCGATGACTGGGATATGAAGATGACACATATCATTCGAGGCGATGATCATCTAAATAACACGCCGCGACAGATGAATATTTTAAAAGCACTGGGTGCAGAGTTACCGGTGTACGCGCATGTGCCAATGATATTAGGCGATGACGGCAAGCGTCTTTCCAAGCGCCATGGTGCGGTTAGTGTTATGCAATACAAGGAAGACGGCTTTCTGCCAGAGGCGTTAATAAATTACCTGGTAAGACTGAGTTGGTCTCACGGGGATCAGGAAATTTTTAGTCGAGAAGAGATGATTGCGTTGTTTGATGCCGTTGATATCAATACTTCAGCATCAGCCTTTAATACAGAAAAATTACGCTGGTTAAATCAACATTATATAAAAATAAAACCGCCTGAAGCCCTGGCTGAGCTAATGYATGATTACATAAAAAATGCTGGTTACAGCGTAAATGCTGGTCCTGATTTAATGGCTGTGTTAAAGGTCTTTCAGGAGCGTTGCAGCACATTGGTCGAGCTAGCTGACGAAATACGTTTTCTTTATGAAGACGTTAACGAATACAATGTGAAACAGGCCAAAAAGCAGTTTAARGAAACYACKTTGCCCATCCTGGAAAGTCTTAARCGRCAGTATTCTGARTTGCAAGACTGGTCAGCRGAAAAGATTCATCATGTGGTTGAAAACACYGTTAAKACRCTGGAAGTCGGYTTCGGYAAGGTGGGTCAGCCTTTGCGGTTGGCGGTGACGGGTCACGGTAAATCRCCYTCGATYGATATTACGCTTGAAYTKTTGGGTAAAGARAAATCCTTAGACCGTTTRCAAAAGGCTATCGACTTTATTCATAACCGATACGCTTAAACATACGCTGCCTGTATTATTAATAACGCAGCAAGGGGGAGGTTTCTGATTGGCTTTGCTCCCTTTGGTTGAAATAACAAAGCTGGGTGCTCCTTTAAAGCTAAGGTGCCGACTTCCTTGTCAGCAAAACATCAATCCTCTTATTTAGACGTCTCTTCGCTGGTGTTTTTTGATAGCCCGATAAGACCCATAAGGCCTGCGCCAAGTAACCAGGTTGTGCCTGGTTCAGGTATGGCGGCATGCGTAACGGTTGTCGAACAATCGCCTTTTCCTGCGATATTGGTGGTTCCAGGCGTAATGCAGCCCAGTGCAAAGTCTCGAAAATTATCGTTATTATCTAACTGGAAATCGAAACGTGAAATACTGACTATGTCAGTATTGTTGTCTTTAACTTTCAAAACATTGCCTTGTGTATAGGGTGGTAATGTTCCTTCATAGGATAAAGCGTCGATCAAAGTATCTTTTTTATAGAGTGCGACGGCATCAGGTGCGCCATTTTGGAACCAACTGTTCTTTGCGGTAAAGCTGTAGTTGCAATTTGCGACCAGGGCAATATCGCTACAAACAACAAAAAAACTGTTGGCTGCAATGCTGAAGCCAGATAATGAAATGTCTCTGTAACTTTTAGCATTTGAGCCATTGATTAAACTGATTGAGTAATGGTCCAGTGATGTTGTTACGCTGTCAGTGTTAAATAATTCGATGAATTCAGCGTTGTCTTTACCCGGCTGGTCGTAATCTATCTCATTGATGATAATGGTGGCGTTAGCGCTAAATGTTAACAGGCTGGTGAATGTGAAGAGGTAGCGTGACATTATTTTGTTTTTATCCATTTATATTTCTCCTTGTTGTTAAAGTTTGCGCAGTGATGCGCGTCAAAATACGGTGTTTTGAATTTTTGTTTTGCAAAGAATAGAGGTGGCAAAATACGGATGATTGCCAAGCATGGGATGCATGGTAATATCAGAAAAGTATGTTATAGGCGTTTCAGGGTGGCTAACTGAAATTGGCGAAGGGGGAAATTTTCGCCATGCTCGGCCATTTAATGTTTGTGCGTTTATGCTCATGCCCAATCTTCCTGATTGATCTGTTCATTCCATCGAAATTTAATACTAGCGAGTTTACTGCGTGTTTGTAAATAGTTAATTTGTAATGTTTTATAAACGCAGAGTCATTAGCATTGATTTGAAAGACAAGCTTACAGTAATGCATTGCTTGAGTTAAATGAGGAAGTATTCTTTACTAAAAAGTCTATTCACTATAAGATTCGAGCCCAAATCGGGGCTATAGCTCAGCTGGGAGAGCGCAACACTGGCAGTGTTGAGGTCTGCGGTTCGATCCCGCATAGCTCCACCATTTTCACAGGTTAACAATGAAAATCATCGTTACAGGCGGTGCCGGCTTTATCGGTTCTGCCGTCATTCGACAATACATTAACAATACTGAACATGAGGTTATTAATGTAGATGCATTGACCTACGCGGGTAACCTTGAGTCACTCGATGGTGTTTCTGAAAATTCACGATACAATTTCGAACATGTCGATATATGTGATGTAAAGTCATTAAAACGTGTATTCGAGCATTATCAGCCCGACGCTATTATGCACCTTGCTGCAGAATCGCATGTCGACCGTTCTATTGATGGCCCTGCTGCGTTTATACAAACCAATATTGTCGGCACCTATAATCTTCTTGAAGTAGCTAAAGAATACTGGGGTGGTTTAACAGGTTCGAGAAAAGACAACTTTCGATTTCATCACGTTTCGACAGATGAAGTTTATGGTGATCTTGAAGAAGCCGGTTATTTCACAGAAGAGACCAGCTATAAACCTAGCTCACCATATTCTGCTAGCAAAGCTTCCTCTGATCATTTGGTTCGGGCCTGGCACCGTACTTATGGTTTGCCTGTTATTATCACCAATTGCTCAAATAATTATGGTGGATACCAGTTCCCAGAGAAACTAATACCGCTGGTTACGCTCAATGCCTTGGAAGGTAAACGATTACCGATTTACGGTAAAGGCAATCAGGTTCGTGACTGGTTGCATGTCGACGATCATGCACGAGCTTTAAGGTTAGTGTTGACGCAAGGTATAGTAGGTGAAACCTATAATATCGGTGGGCACAATGAAAAAACTAACCTTGAAGTGGTTAAGACGATTTGTAGTCTATTGGACAAGTTAGTACCAGACTCTCCGTATGTTCCGCATGCGTCACTTATTACACACGTAGCAGATCGCCCAGGCCATGATCTTCGTTATGCGRTTGATGCGAATAAAATTGCGAATGAGTTGAGATGGAAACCTGAAGAAACGTTTGAATCAGGCATCGAAAAAACAATACACTGGTATTTGAATAATAGTGAATGGTGTCAACATGTTCAGGACGGTTCTTATCAGCGCGAACGTTTAGGTGCAACGGAAGTAAAACAATGAAAGGAATAATTTTAGCGGGTGGGTCTGGTACGCGTTTGTATCCGATAACGCAAGGCATAAGTAAGCAATTAATGCCAGTCTACGATAAGCCGATGATTTATTATCCCCTGTCGGTTTTAATGCTTTCTGGCATTACTGAGGTGCTCATTATTTCGACGCCACATGATTTACCGCAGTTTGAAACGTTACTGGGCGACGGTAAAAATATCGGTATGAATTTTAGTTATATCGAACAGCCATCACCTGATGGCCTGGCGCAAGCCTTTATTCTGGGTGAGCATTTTATAGGTAGTGATGATGTCTGTCTTATTTTAGGTGATAACCTTTTTTATGGCAGTGGATTAATTAACATGCTGTCTAACGCTATAACCAATGTTAAAATCAATCATAAAGCTACTGTTTTTGGTTATTACGTAAAAGACCCAGAACGTTACGGCGTGGCAGAATTTGATGCTGATGGTAATGTGTTAAGTATTGAAGAAAAGCCCGCTGCTGCGAAAAGTCACTATGCTGTTGTCGGTTTGTACTTTTATCCCAATAGTGTGGTCGAAATTGCTAAACAGATAAAACCTTCAGAGCGTGGCGAATTAGAAATCACCACTGTTAATCAACAATATCTTGAACAAGGCGAGCTGAAAGTAGAGTTGATGGGGCGCGGTTACGCATGGCTCGACACAGGAACGCATGAGAGTTTACTTGAAGCTTCAAACTATATACAAACCATTGAAAATCGACAGGGCTTAAAAATTGCTTGCCTCGAAGAGATAGCCTATGAAATGGGATATATTACAAAAGAAGAACTTATTGCGTTGGCGCAACCATTGAAGAATAATCAATATGGGCAATATTTGTTACGTCGTGCAAATGAAGATATTTTAATTTAATGAAAATTACGCAAACTAACCTTACCGATGCTCTAATAATCGAGCCAGAATTTTTTGGTGATGATCGTGGGTTTTTTTACGAAAGTTTTAATAAAAAAGCTTTTGCATCCGCCACAGGTATAACGGAAAATTTTGTTCAAGATAACCATTCGAAATCTTCGAAAGGCGTACTTCGTGGTTTACACTATCAGATAAAAAATCCACAAGGAAAGTTAGTGCGTGTGACCTGTGGCGAGGTTTATGATGTTATCGTCGACCTGCGAAAGTCATCCTCAACATTTGGCCAATGGGCAGGTGTTACATTATCAGCAGAGAACAGATGTCAATTATGGGTGCCGCAAGGTTTCGCTCACGGTTTTGTGGTTTTATCAGACAGTGCAGAATTTTTGTATAAAACAACTGATTACTATGCGCCTGAACATGAAAGGTGCATCAAGTGGGATGACGAACAATTAGCTATTAACTGGCATTATAAAAAAGCACCATTAGTATCTGAAAAAGATGCAAATGGATGTGCTTTTAAAGATGCTGATTTATTTGAATGAAAATATTACTGTTTGGTAAAAATGGTCAAGTTGGCTGGGAATTAAATAGATCATTATCGTCTTTAGGTGATGTTGTTGCGTTGGGTAGAAACGACGCGGACTTCTCAAACCCTGAAGCTCTTCGTGAAGTCGTTGTAAATATCAATCCTGATGTAATCAT
>NVSH01000095.1 GCA_002401185.1 Gammaproteobacteria bacterium
ATTTTTCCGGACATGATTGTTAACACTGTTCCCAGGGAAGATTATGAAAACGCCAACCACCAACCGTACTACGGTGATGCGTATCATCAAGCTCACCCTCAAAACCTTCATCGATGTGGTACACGGTCTGTATGCCGGCTTCGATCAGCGCCTTACCCGCGTCATCAGAGCGATTCCCACTTCGACAAATTAGAATAATAGGCACATCATCGGATGACTCAAGCAAACCACCCAGTGCCAATTTGCGAATTTCGGTAACAAAGTTTTTATTGATTACCCAATCTGGCTCGTCAATCCACGGGATATGGACTGCGCCTTGCGGGTGACCAACAAATAAATATTCCATACTGGAGCGAACGTCGATCAATAACGCCCGTGGTTCTTTTTGACAGATATCCCATGCATCTGTCGCTGAAATAGTTGTTAATTTCTGTGTCATGGTTTTTGGCAACCTTTATTAATTAGTCTAGAGAACGCCCTCTAAATATAATATACCTAATCATACCGCAATATTTTTTTCTGTTGAATCACCTTCGGACGGCTTATGAAGCCTTTTTATTTTCAACAAACGTAAGAAAAGGCGTTAATCGTTCGACAATCGCCTGCAGATGATGTTCTGAGATCTGGTAAAAATCACCCTCAAGTATAGACGAGAACGCCTGCTCGATATCCTGCTCAGTAACTGCCGAAACTGACGCATCAGTTTTGATGCTCTCAAAACAAACCACATTATCTTGTGTGGATTTTATTGCTTGCTGTAGAGCATCGTCGGCGCACATAAGCATATCATTAAACTCTTTTTTCTCGAGCAAATTGAGCACGGTATAACCCACCGAAAAAGATACACGAATCCGCTCCTTCCCGGTATCAAAAACCAGTTTATTAATGGTTTTCAGGATACGCGCAATGACCGCTTCCGTTTGTTTTTTACTGGTCATCGGTAGAATAAGCGCATACCTGGCGACCTCAATCCTCGCTGCAATATCTTCATCACGCATCACTTCCTGCAGACGTTTACCAATCGCGGTAATAATATGTTGCGCCACGGCCTTGCCGTGTTTTAAAAAACACGCCTGAAAATCGTTGATCTCGAAATAGATCGTACTGATATTAAGTTTATGCCGACTTGCAAATGAAAAAGCCTTAGCACCATGTTCCTGCAGGGCTTGCGAATTGTATAATCCAGTAATCTTATCGAGACCCGCTTTCTTTTCAAGCTCAACAACTTTACGGCTTAAACGAGCATATGCTTTTGCTCGACTAATAAGATCAATCGATTGAAATGGCTTGCTAATAAAATCTGTCGCACCCGCATCAAATACGGTCTGTTTGGTCGACTCGGCATCCTCATTGCCTGTTAAAATGATAACGGGCAACGATGCAAGTCGTTCATCTTCTGACTCACGAATACGAGCCAGTAACCCCATACCATCAAGATTAGGCATGCTCAGATCCGTAAACACCACGGAAATACCAGTATTTTGTTGCAGCACTTGCCACGCAATCTGACCATCTTCAGCCAGGTGAATAGTGTAACCACTCGCCAGCATTTTTTTAGCCGACAAACGAATGACTTTCGAATCGTCAACCAACAGTATCTCGGGTCTTTCAGAAGCTTGTTCGCTCATACCTATTATCTCTCACCATGCCGCGCGCCCATACATTAAAACCCATGGCGCTAAGCCAAAATTGACTTACCCTAAAAGCATAGTTGTATATCGCAGCGTTGCAAAGGCGCACTCAAAATTGATTCTCATAAACATCCAATCCACTATAATCTTTAAAGTCCCTATAATTATCGAATAAAAGCTATAATCTACATGACATAAATACGCATAGCCTTACAATTAAAGTCTTGCCAGGCGCAAATGGAAACACTTTTTCATGAGTGACATCAACAAAAATAGCGAAGATAAAATTAGCAAACATGACAAGTTAGTCCTGGATATACGTGGCAACTTAAGCACACGCATGACAGACTTAATGTCAAAACTGCTCAATTCGGCACTTGAAAATCTTTTCGATATGTCTGAAGACGCCGACAACAACGAAGACCGGCTTCGTTATTTTGAACTGATGAACCAGGTTAGGAAACTAAAACCTGATATTGCTATCGCATTCGATAGCAATATCAAAGAACTACTAGTGCCCAGTAAAGTTTTTGCAAAAAAACAGGAACAACAAAAAATCGATAATGACGATGGCGAACTAAGCCTTGTCGGCCAGGACGAAATGGAAGGCATCGTGCTGGTGAAAAGCATTGGGGAACGTGCCGGCTCTAAATATCGTGAACAGTTACAACATCTGGAAGCTCGCTTCGAATTCCTCGCACTAAAATCGACAGAGCTTTTTAATAAAGACGCATTAATACCGACAAATTTTTGTCAGGCTTTTGATAATGCTCTGGCTGATAATTTTGACAACACGGATAAAAAAATACTCTTCAGCATGTTTGATGTCGAAATCGTCAGCAAACTTGACGCGCTTTATGACTCCATCAACAACCGTTTGATTGATGCCGGTATTTTGCCGCAAATAAAATTACACTCGCACAAATCATCTCCATCACGACCTCGTCCAAAACCGATGCAAGCAACCGGTGAAGATGCCGGTCAACAATACGACCCTAACGACGCGGGGAATTATGACGGTGGCAGTGGTTATGCTGGCAGCACCCAGTACGGGATGGGCGCGTCCAGTGGTGGCGGTGGACCTGCAGGCAACAACCCAGGAGGAAACAACATAAGCGGCTTCGCCATGACAGCCGCGCCCGGTGGAACATATCGACATCCAAATTTCAATGCAACACAAGGCCAAAACAGCAACACCGAAAACGGCGGCACTAGTTACAGCAGCGAAAATAAGAATGCTGGCGAAGGTGAATACCAACACTATACAGCAGGCATGCCTGCCAATCAGGTGGGTCGTATACTAGGCAACTACCTAAGTGGGACACCTATAACCCCCGGCCAGGCAGGCGCATCATCAAGCGWAAATACTGAGTTCTTTCCTGTAAGCACACCACAACACTTTGGTCATCAGGAGATTATTCAGGCTCTATCGAGTGTACAAAACCTGCCGCAATTCGACCAACATCAACCAACTAAGTTTGATAGCGAAGCGATAAAACAGGCCGTCCTTGCAGAAATCGCCAAAACATCAGGTGGCGCTGTCACAAAGCGCATCAATCAGATAGCAGAAAAAACCATCGATTTTATCGAATTAATATTTGACGCTATCATTGATGATTCAGACATCTCAGACACCATCAAAACCTTGTTGTTAAGAATGCAAATCCCCATCATTAAAGCATCGATGGCGGACCAGGAATTCTTCATCTATGATGATCACCCTGCTCGTGTATTACTCGACACCATCGCAGATGTAGGCGTCGGCATCACAGACCACACTGACGACATTTACCAAAACCTGGATAAAGTTGTATCTATGGTCTTAGGCGAATACGATTTAACGACTGAAACTTTCCAGCATGCTCTTGATAACCTTAATAGTCTAATTGAAGAACAGGAAGCCAGTGCGCGAGCGATTGAAGAAGCAGAGCAACAACAAATACTACGAAAGCATGCGCGTGTAACCGTATTAAAAGCACTGCGTGCAACCACCACCGGCAAAGCATTACCGGAAGCTGTGCACCCACTCATCTTAAAACGCTGGCCAACATTGTTATTTAATCATTATTTAAAATGCGGCAAGGAAAATAACGAGTGGGTAAACCTGGTGCTCACGTTGCGACATATCGTAGAAAGCGTTCAACCGATAACATCACCTGAGCAACTTGCTAAATTAACATCAGAAAAAGATGCATTAATCACTTCAACCGAAGAATTTTTAAACATCTCCAGTCATTCGAAAAAGGATGTTCAGGAAATAATAACAATCTACAGAGAAACCATACAATCACATTGTGATGACGCTAATTTCACTAAGGAAGAAGTCTCCAAGGCAGCAGAAATCGTCAGCAAAGCAGGGCCTGTAGATGAGCCCCCTATCGAAGCCGAAGAAACTGAAAAACACGAGATGCCTGCCAACATCATGCCTGGCATGTGGTTCCAGGTTCACATGGGCGAAGATCAAAATGCTCGACGCTGCAAGCTCTCCGTTATTATTGTCGAAGATGCAAACTTGATGTTTGTTAATCATAAAGGGGAATTAGTCACAGAAAAATCTTTCGATGAATTTAACGACGAAGTAACCAATAAAACAACAAAAATGATCATGGGCCATTCAGCCTTTGACCATGCGTTTAAATCAGTTATCAATAGATTAGACTAAAGGATCTCTTATCCGTGGCCGTTTCAATCAAAAATGAAAGATTTCCTGTCAAGGAACGCACCCTCACATTCAATTGAAACGACTACAAAAAATCTAGAGTATATAGCCACGTTCATCGTGCTGATTAATATCCAGTCCTTCAGTTTCCTGTTCTTCAGTAACTCGTAAGCCAAGTGTCATATCAACGAGTTTTAAAATCACAAAGGTTACGACAGCGGTATAAGCTACCGTTGCAATAACACCTGTTAATTGCACACCTAATTGCGAACCCATCGTCACACCCTCGGCAAAACCAACGCCGCCCAAGCTGATCGAAACGAATACGCCCACTAATAACGTTCCTAAAATACCACCAACCCCATGCACAGGAAACACATCGAGCGAATCATCAATTTTAAGTTTTTGTTTAATAAAACCTGTGGCGTAAAAACAAACGATACCAGCGCTAATACCAATAATCAAACCGCCCATTGGGCCGACAAAACCAGACGCCGGGGTGATCGTACCCAAACCCGCAACCATGCCTGTCACGGTTCCCAGGGCACTCGGTTTACCATATTTAATCCATTCCAGTGTTGCCCATGTGGCCGCGCCACAGGCCGCACTTAGATGCGTCACTAATATCGCCATACCAGCATCACCATTAGCAGCCAATGCACTACCGCCATTAAAACCAAACCAGCCTACCCACAACATACCGGCCCCGGTCACGGTCATCGTCATATTATGCGGCATCATCGCTGTGGTTTGAAAGCCACTACGATTACCTAAAACCATCGCCGCAACCAACGCCGCAACACCGGCGGTAATATGTACGACCGTACCACCTGCAAAATCGAGTAAACCTTTATCAGCTAACCAGCCGCCTCCCCAAACCCAATGACAAACTGGAAAATAAACCACCGTTACCCACAAGACACTAAAAAATAACATGGCTGAAAACTTCATACGTTCAGCAAAACCACCGATAATTAATGCAGGCGTAATAATGGCGAAAGTCATCTGAAACATGACAAAAACAGACTCAGGCAACGTACCACTAAGCGACTCACGACTAACGTTGGCTAAAAATAAATTATCCAACCCACCGATAAAAGCATTCATCGAACCGCCATCACCAAAGGCAAGGCTGTATCCATAGACCACCCATAAAATAGTAACGACACATGCGATAACAAAACACTGCATCAAAATAGACAATACATTTTTAGCTCTCACTAACCCGCCATAAAATAATGCCAGACCTGGCAATGTCATAAATAAAACCAGGGCCGTTGACGTAAGTATCCAGGCAGTATCACCTGAGTCTGCACTTTCAGCCAAAACTATCACAGGACTTAATAACAAGCCAAAAAACATCATTATTTTTGATATCAATCTTATGTTTATCATCAATTTTTACTCAGAATATTATTTATCAATTTAAAAATCATTAGCAAGTCAAACTAACCAATAAACCTCACTACAAAGCATCACACCCTGATTCACCCGTGCGTATACGAATCGCCTGTTCTACATTGATCACAAAAATTTTGCCATCACCAATCTTTCCCGTATTAGCTGCATTACTAATTGCATCGATAACTTTATCGACAATATCGTCATCCACAACCGTTTCAATTTTAACTTTAGGGAGAAAATCAACCACGTATTCAGCCCCACGATAAAGCTCTGTGTGACCTTTTTGACGTCCAAAGCCTTTGACTTCGGTGACAGTGATACCCGTTACACCAACTTCTGATAATGCTGCGCGCACATCATCGAGCTTAAACGGTTTAATAATAGCGTTGATTAGTTTCATTTCTACTCCTAAACGATAGTCATACTGTATTAAAAAAGGATTCGGCAGTCTTTTTACCACAATTTGACCTGTTATTGCACCGTATTTGTGCAATAAACAAAACGCACCAACAACGTGCGCAGTTAAATTTAAGGCAAATATCTCAACCCAATTCACCCTCGCCACGCCTATCACCCCCTGAATCATTTTATGCAGGCACAAAAAAACCGAGCACCTAACGGTGCTCGGTCAATTGAAATACTAGCTATATTTTATTATTTACTAGTAAATTCTGGGTAAGCTTCCAGGCCACATTCGCCTATATCTACACCCTCGTACTCTTCTTCTGCCGAGACACGTATGCCCATGATCATCTTCAGAACAAACCACACGACAAAACTGGTACCAAAGACCCAGCCAAATATCGTTGCAGCGCCGATCAACTGACCAGAGAAGCTGACACCAGTATTTGTCAACGGAACCAGCATCAACCCAAGGAAACCACAGGTACCATGCACAGAGATAGCACCAACCGGGTCATCGATTTTAACTTTATCGAGGAACACGATTGAGAACACAACCAGAACACCACCAGCAGCACCAAACAGTGTCGCAAGCAAAGGTGTTGGCGTTAATGGTTCTGCCGTAATG
>NVSH01000096.1 GCA_002401185.1 Gammaproteobacteria bacterium
CCACCGAGTCGGTCACCATGCTGCGCTGCACTCCATGCTAATAATGCGGCAATTTTTGCCGCGACCACTGATTTGAAGGAGCCGCGAGTAGCAAAGAACATCGGCTGTCGATAATCGACCCACATCAACACAGGGCGTTCACGTTCTTCGCGAAATATCTTGGTATGTGCTTCGCCGGTACGGGCGGTGACATTCCAGTCGATACTGTAAAGGTCATCTCCGGCCTGGTAAGGGCGAACTTCATCGAACTCCATGCCGAGGCCTTTGAAGATAGTGAGGTAAGTACCACTAAGTTTTGCGGTGATTTTCCTCGGTGTGAGCGGCAGGTTTTTTGCCTCACGATTGAGGCTGATTAACGTGGATTGTCGGATACGTACAATGTCATCGGCAGCGGTCTGTTTCAGTGTCTGGCGCATGAGCAAAGGTTGTTTTCAGGCGAATTCGCTCAGGGAACGGCGATAAGGGATATCAGCTCATTAATGAAATAATCCGTGGTAATGCCTTCAGCTTCAGCTTCGAAACTGAGTATGATGCGATGGCGTAAAACATCCAGTGCCATGGTTTGAATATCTTCTGGCGTGACAAAATCACGTCCGGCCAGCCAGGCGTGAGCGCGTGCGCAGCGATCTAGCGCCATGGTTGCGCGTGGGCTACCGCCATACTGTAACCACTTGGCGAGCTCTTTGTTGTAGACGCCTGGGTTACGTGACGCCAGCACCAGTTGCACGATATAGTCTTTCAGGTTTTCCGCCAGGTGGATATCGAGTATCTCTTTGCGTGCGGGAAACAGAACGTCCTGACTTATCTCGGTATCAGGTAATTTTGGTTCGCGGCGATCTTCACGTGCTTCCTGGGTGGTCAGTTCGAGTATGGCTTTTTCAGCTTCAGCACTGGGATAATCAACCAGTACTTTCATTAAAAAGCGATCGAGTTGCGCTTCTGGTAGCGGGTAAGTGCCTTCTTGTTCTATAGGGTTTTGTGTGGCCATCACCAGAAACAGGTGTGGCAGCTTGTAGGTTTTGGGGCCGACGGTTATTTGCCGTTCTGCCATGGCTTCGAGTAGCGCAGATTGTACCTTGGCCGGTGCGCGGTTAATCTCGTCAGCAAGGATAAGGTTATGAAACAGCGGGCCTTTCTGAAACAGGAAGGAGCCATCCTGTGGTCTGAATATCTCCGTGCCGGTCAGATCCGCAGGCACCAGATCAGGGGTAAATTGAATACGATGAAAATCTCCTTCGATACCTTCACTCAGCACTTTGATGGCACGTGTCTTGGCTAAACCGGGTGCGCCTTCAACCAACAGGTGGCCGTCTGCCAGCAGGGCAATCAGTAAGCGATCAACCAGTGCATGCTGGCCGATGATATGTTGGTTTACGTAATCACGAAGTTGTTGTATGGCTTGTTGATGTGACAATTTTGTAGCCTTTTATGTGTCAATCTGTTCGTGGGTAGATTCGCTTATTTATCGATAAATTACAAGCGCGGGAGGGGGCGCTACAAACCTGAAGATGTCGCAATGAATCAATAAAGTGAAATTATAATTAAAAATAATTGAATTTTGCTTGATAAACAAAAAATATTGTATATTATTGCGTACAACGACAACTAAACGTTAGAGCTGATTATGACATTACCCGCAGAGTTATATAAAAACAGGTTTGATGAACACGATGTTTTGCAATATTGGGATACGCAATCCATCCATCAGGTGATTTTGAAAAACATACCCAAGCAGACGTTGCGTGCAACCGAGCGAGCACTTGAGTCATCTGGCCTTATACCGCAATGCCTGAAGCTTGAAGACCTGAAAGACGAAAATGATCGTGCGCCAAAAAAACTGGTGATTACTAGTCTTGAGGCCCAGGCAAAACGAAAAAGATATTTATCCTTAGTGTTGCAGGCGCACAAAGATAAAAAAGCGGGTTGGGTGCTGTTTGCCAATGACGGACGTCTTGGCAGGCGTTGGTTATATCTAAAATCACTCGACGACCATCAAGCGTTATTGCAAGCGTTGCAAGTACTGGCGGGTAATAAAAACCTGATCGTATGGCCTCATGGATCGGTTACTGCCAACCTCAGGGCATTGGTTGCGGCTTATGGTAGCCATGATATTAAACTGGATTCGGGTAATACCTTACGTATCGGTACCACGGCATATCAAAGTACTTATAACAGCGCTGATCAAAGGTCATCGATGCCTGGCTCTACTCAAACGTTAGCAGTCTCGGACGAATTATCGCATCTCGATCGACTTGAGGCTGAAAGTATCCACATCATGCGTGAAGTGATGGCGCAAGCTGAAAACCCGGTGATGATGTATTCCGTCGGTAAAGATTCGGCAGTGATGCTGCATCTCGCACAGAAAGCTTTTTACCCTGCGCCACCGCCGTTTCCTTTGTTGCATGTCGATACCCGTTGGAAATTCCAGGAGATGTATCAGTTTCGTGATGAGATGGTGAAATCGATCGGCATGGAGCTCATTGTTCATACCAATCCGGAAGGTGTAGAAAAAAACGTCAATCCTTTTGACCACGGTAGTGCGTTGCATACCGATGTGATGAAAACACAAGGCCTGAAACAAGCACTGGATAAACACAAGTTTGACGTGGCTTTTGGCGGCGCGCGACGTGATGAAGAAAAAAGTCGTGCCAAAGAACGTGTGTTTTCGTTTCGTACCGCCAATCATCGTTGGGACCCTAAAAATCAACGTCCGGAATTATGGGATCTTTATAATAGCTCTAAAAACAAAGGTGAGAGCATCCGTGTTTTCCCGTTATCGAACTGGACGGAACTTGATATCTGGCAATACATTTATCGTGAACAAATTCCTATTGTGCCGCTGTACTTTGCGGCCGAGCGGCCTGTGGTAGAGCGTGATGGCATGTTAATCATGGTCGACGATGATCGTGCTCGATTATTCGATAATGAAGAGATTCAGATTAAACGCGTACGTTTTAGAACATTGGGTTGTTACCCATTAACAGGTGCTGTTGAATCAGATGCAGATGACCTGTCATCGATTATTTTAGAATTATTACAAAGCAAAACCAGTGAGCGTCAAGGTCGGGCAATCGATTCAGACTCATCCGCTTCGATGGAAAAGAAAAAACAGGAGGGGTATTTCTGATGAGCAAAATAATGATGCAGAGCAATACGCAAAAAATCGAAATTCAACAACGTGTAACGACTTACATAGCCGAACAGTCAAAACTTGATCTGTTGCGCTTTATTACCTGCGGTAGTGTTGATGACGGTAAGAGTACACTGATAGGTCGCATTTTATATGAGGCGCAGTTAATCTTTGAAGATCAGGTCAGCGCACTAAAAAATGATTCCAAAAAACATGGCACCCAGGGTGACGACATAGATTTTGCATTGTTGGTTGACGGCCTTGCTGCTGAACGCGAGCAAGGCATCACCATCGATGTTGCCTACCGCTTTTTTAATACGGATCATCGAAAATTTATCGTTGCGGACACACCGGGGCATGAACAATATACACGTAACATGGTTACGGGTGCTTCGACAGCCGATGTTGCTATTATTCTGGTTGATGCGAGTCAGGGCATACTCACGCAGACGCGTAGACATTCTTTTATTGTTTCATTGCTGGGTATTAAACATGTTGTATTAGCCGTTAATAAAATGGATCTGGTGGATTATAGCCAGAGCGTATTTGACGCGATAGTTGAAGATTATAAAATCTTTGCGACAGAGCTTAGTTTTGAATCGATTACAGCTATTCCATTGTCAGCATTGAAAGGTGATAACGTTATTAAGCGGTCAGAAATTACGGGTTGGTATAGTGGGCCTACGTTGATGGGTTATCTCGAAACGGTTGAAGTTGGTCATGTGCAATTACAGCATCCATTTCGTTTTCCTGTGCAATGGGTTAATCGCCCAGATGCTACCTTCCGTGGGTATTCGGGTAGTGTCGTTGCAGGGTCGATAGAAAAAGGTCAACAGATTCGCGTTTTACCGTCGGGTGAAGTTGCTCGTGTCGAAGACATTGTGCTTTATAAATCCTCACTGGAAAAAGCTAGTGCAGGGCAAGCAGTAACGATTACACTCGACCATGAAATCGACATCTCTCGTGGTGATGTACTGGTTGCAGCGGATAACCCTTGTGAAGTTTCCGACCAGTTTGAAACCAGTATGGTTTGGATGGATCTGGAACCGGGTTTTATTGGTCGAAGTTATATCATGCGAATCGGTACGCAACGTGTCAACGCCACCATTACCGATATTAAATTCAAATACAATATCAATACCTTCGAACAATTATCAACGCGTTCCTTAGGCACAAACGAGATTGGTGAACTAACACTAAGTCTAGATAAAGAGATTCCCTTTGAATCTTATAAAGCGTGTAAAGCGATGGGTGCGTTTGTCTTAATTGATCGTTATTCGCATGCCACGGTTGGCGCAGGCATGATTAACTTTTCTTTACGACGTGCGCAAAATGTTCATCGTCAGGCGTTGGTGGTAGATAAAAAAGCGCGTGCTAAACTTAATGGCCATCCACCGCGGGTGCTGTGGTTTACCGGTTTAAGTGGTTCGGGTAAATCGACCATCGCCAATGCTGTAGAGCAAGAGCTGCATAAGAAGGGTATACGAACCTATATTCTGGATGGTGATAATGTTCGTCATGGTTTGAATAAAGATGTTGGCTTTACTGATGCGGACCGTATTGAAAATATCCGACGTATCGCCGAAGTTTCAAAGTTGATGGTAGATGCTGGTCTGGTCGTGCTGACCTCGTTCATCTCGCCGTTCCGTTCAGAGCGTGACATGGCAAGATCTTTATTTGAGCCCGGTGAGTTTGTCGAGATCTACGTTGACGTACCGCTGGAAGTGGCTGAACAAAGAGACCCGAAAGGTTTGTATAAAAAAGCAAGACGCGGTGAGTTGCCTAACTTTACCGGTATCGACAGTGCTTATGAAGCGCCAGATAATGCTGAGATAGAAGTGGCGACGGGTGAGTTATCTATCGAAGAAGGCGTGGCTAAAATACTGAAGTATTTGTAAGCGGGTTTTCTTGTGGGCTGTTGATAGGGTTCTCTGTGAGCTTTATCAGCAGCCTGCTAATGTCCGGGTCGATTATATATTGTGTAGTGCCGAGTAAGCTGGTGTCTGGTTTCGTTAACTATGTTTATCATTGGCATAACGCCATTTCCTGTTACATCCCATCCCAGGTATGAGCCTTTGTAGAATTAACGATATAAAATATAGGTAGGAATGCGTTTTATATATTGCCCAATGTGATTATTTCTTTACTATAATTTATCGTCTTTGTTTTATTTATATTATTAAAAATCCTTATATTAATGTGAAAAGTCTGGTTATATATTTAAACCTTAGACGATTTTTATCGTGGTTTTATTATAAGGCCAACGATAACCAGCCGTCGCAATCTGGTTATGAAGAACACAACGTAGATGGCGGTCTGCGTCAATTTGATTGTAATGTTTGGAGTTTATTATGAGTGGGCAAGTAGACAAGATTACTGAACCGCAAGAATGGATTGACGGSTTGATGGAAAAATATTCACCWGRTGCACATGAYRTTAATATTGTTGCACAAAATATGGGGCTTAAAATCAAAGCGCTCGAGGACAGGATGTCACAATATTTAGCGCATATTACTGCGATGAATAACGAGATGACCAGCTTTGTTGAAGTTGTTGAGAAGACGATGGATAACCCTGCAAGCAAAGTAGCGCAGATGACTTTAAAACATGCTGTAGATAAATTTAGAGAGGAGGGTTTTTAAATATAACGTTCTAGTTAAGTGGCCACCGTGAACGGAAGTATTAATCGAGTGATATGTTTAGCATTGATATTACCTTCTTCTTTAATAAGGCCCTAGTTTCGCTTTCTCTAGAGCATTTTTATCGTCTTTGAAATATGCTGGCACAGGGTAATCTGCAGGTCGAAAATCTTTGTTGGGAAAGTCATTCTCTCTACCTTTTTTATTCTTACGAGGTAGTGACAACACATAAGCAGCTACATCATACGATTGCTCGGGCGTTAAGGCAGGTGTTTTACTGTTGGTGCCTAAAGGCATATTCGCGTGAATGAACTGGCTAGCTTTCTTCAGGCGACTCATGCCAGCGCCATCATTAAAAGAATCGTTGCCGGCTAAAGGTGGAAACATATAGTTGCCTGTTGAATCAAAGTCGGGTGCTTTTGTACCAAGACCTTTGCTACCGTGGCATGCCGTACATGATTGTTTATAAATATCTTCACCGGCAATGACATCCGCTTTTCTATTAGGTAGCTTTAGTGCTGGTACGCCCGTGCCTTTCATCGCTAAATTCTTTTCGGTGCCTTCGGCCAACCAATCGTAGTATGCGAGGATGCCTTTCATCTCCCTGGAGTCGAGGGGTAGCTCTTTGCCGTTGCCCATGCTTCGAGTCATGCAACCATTTACCCGTGCAGCGGCTGTGATTACACTCATGCCGCGACTACGAAATTGTGGGTAGTCATTTGATACATTGGTAAAAGGCAGAGCGTCGTACATTGTACCGGGTAATTGTGATGGCCCTTTTAAATGGCAGCTCGTGCAATTTAAAGCGTTACCAGAATAGCGTTTTGTTYTATCTTTTGAATGTGGACCAATGGTTTCAGCGGTTTTATCCAGCAGCTGTATTCCGT
>NVSH01000097.1 GCA_002401185.1 Gammaproteobacteria bacterium
GAATAACCATTCTGCTGCGGCTCACGCCTTGCAGCTACATGCTTCAGGTCACGCAGAGGACATAAGCAATTAATAGAGGTGCCCTTAAATAAGATTTTTCATGGCGACTGTTAAGGCTTGAGCCCAACACCAAGTCTTAATAACCGTAGTGAGAAACAATAGAGCGCAGTGATAAATACGACAATTATGATAAATGCGGTGGTTAAATCAATATCACTGACGCCTAGTAAGCCATAGCGAAAAGCATTAATCATATAAAGGATAGGGTTAGCTAAAGATACCGTCTGCCAAAATTCAGGTAGCATTTTGATGGAATAAAAGATACCGCCTAAGTAAGTGAGTGGCGTTAGTATGAAGGTTGGGATAATGGTTATGTCATCAAAACTTCTCGCGTATGCCGCATTGATGAAACCAGCCAGTGCAAATAATATCGACGTTAATACAAAGACAGCAATCGTTACACTGTAACTGTATATCTGGAAGTCAGAGAAAAACATGGATACCACAGTAACCGTTATGCCTACGATGAGACCACGTGCCAGGCCACCAGAGACAAATCCTATTAAGATAATATAATTAGGTAACGGAGATACCAGCATTTCTTCGACGCTGCGATGAAACTTTGCACTGAAAAAAGAAGACACTACATTGGCGTAGGCGTTGGTTATAACCGACATTAAGATTAGGCCCGGTACGATGTAATCCATGTATCTAAAGCCATCGATATCATCGATCTGCGAACCTATGAGTTCACCAAATATAATAAAGTACAGTCCGACTGAAATCGCAGGTGGCAGTATGGTCTGTATCCAGATGCGTATGAAACGTAAATATTCCTTAACCATGATGGTTTTTAACGCGACCATTTTTTGATTGAAGTTCATTTAATTATTGATTCCCGATTTACTGGTGCCTTGTTTGTTGGAACCAGGTTTTCTTTTATCTTTTAGCATGCCTATAAATAACTGTTCGAGTCGGTTGGTCTTGTTTTTCATACTGACAATTTCTATGCCGCATTTTTTCAGGCTGTTGAGCAGGTCGGTAATACTGCTGGCGTTATTTTTTTCTGTAGGATGCGTATGAATATCAGCTTCCAAGGTTGTGCTATCGAGTAGTCTCACAGGGTAACTATCACATTCTGGAATATCTTTGATGGGGTCAGCGAGATAGAGGATAAAGGTTTCTACATGTAATCGGTCAAGCAAAGATCGCATCTGCGTTTGTTCGATAGTAATGCCGTTGTCGATTATGGCGATGTTATTACACAGACTTTCCGCTTCTTCTAGATAGTGTGTGGTTAAAATAATGGTTGTGCCTTTGGCATTTTGTTCTTTTAAAAAGTCCCACATCGAGTGACGTATTTCGATATCAACACCGGCGGTGGGCTCGTCTAGAATAAGTAATTTTGGCTTGTGCATGAGTGCGCGTGCGATCATCAGGCGGCGTTTCATACCACCGGATAATTCCCTTGCCATGTCGAATCGTTTATCCCAAAGTTGTAATTGTTTGAGGTAAGTCTCAGCTCGCTTGCTGGCTTCCTGGCGATTGATACCATAGTACCCAGCCTGGTTAATCAGTATTTCGCGGATAGGTTCGAAGATATTAAAATTAAATTCTTGTGGTACCAATCCGATATGCATACGTACGTCAGATGAATCTGAGTCCAGATTGTGGCCGAAAACTGATACTTCACCTGATGTTTTATTCACTAAGGAAGAGATGATACCTATCACGGTTGATTTGCCCGCACCATTGGGCCCAAGCAAGGCGAAAAAATCACCTTCTTCAACGACCAGGTCGACACCTTTTAGCGCTTTGACGCCGTTACTGTATGTTTTAGCCAGTTTTTTAATATGCAGTGCTTTCAAGACGATGTTCGTTTTGTAGTTATATATATTGTTTTTTAGAGCGATGCAATGCTACAGTGTTTACATTAGTAATACGAGCGTCTTATTTATATGCGTTGAGACGTGTGGATTGCTTGTTGTTTATTATCAATATTATTAATGATTAGTGGGCGCAAGAATGGGAATAAAAGGTGATGGTAATCSACAGCGAATTATAGCGTCTGCAAGTAATCTGTTTTATCGGCGTGGTTATAATCAAACATCCTTTCAGGATATATCCGATGCTACGAGTATTCCACGTGGTAATTTTTATTATTATTTTAAAACCAAAGATGAAATTTTAAACGCGGTGATTGACGCCCGTGTTGAAGGCTTAAGCGCTATGCTAAAACGTTGTGAAACAGAAACAGACGATGCGAAAGAACGTTTGTTGCTTTTCAGCGATATGCTCGAACGCAATCGTGATGACGTAATCGAAACAGGCTGTCCAATGGGTTCGTTATGTTCTGAACTAGTTAAAGACACGCCAGTTTTGCATGATAAAGCCAAGCAGGCATTCGTACTGCTTCGTCACTGGATTAAACGACAATTTGATAGTCTTAWGATAGCTGATGCAGATCAACTGGCGATGGATTTGCTGGCTAAAATACAAGGCGCAACGGTAATGGCTTGTGTTTTCAATGATGCTGATTATGTCGATCGTAGTCATATGGAAATAAAACGATGGATAAACGAAAAGACGATGCATCAGTGATTTACTTTATAAATAAAGCCTCACTAACGTTCGCTGAAAGCATTATTAAATCCACGTGAGATTGGCTTTAGTAAATAGGACAGAATCGATTTCGCGCCAGTTTCGATATTTGCCTGAACGGTCATACCAGGTATGATTTTCATGGTCTCAGGATTATCGCCTACCCAGGACTGGCTTAAGGTGATTTCTGCACGGTAGTATGGATTGTTTTTTTCGTCCAGATAAGTGGTAGCAGAAATCTGTTTTACTGTACCTTCGATACTGCCAAAACGACCTGAGTCATAACTGTCTATTTTTACATCTGCGTATTGCCCGATATGTACATGACCTACATCAACCGGCATGATGCGTGACTCGACGATTAACTCATCATCCATTGGTACGATACGGAGAATAATCTTACCGGGTTCTGCGACTGCATTTATACTATTAATAGAGAGTGCTTGCACGATACCACTAACGGGCGCGGTAACGTTTAAACGTTTTACTTTATCGTTCAATCTGATAAGAGTTTGTTCAACTTCAGCTATTTCAGCAATAATGTTTCCAGATTCAATTTGAATTTCTTTTATAAATTGAAGCTCAGCATCTTTACGTCGCTGTTTTGCTTCTGCCAAATTGGTTTTAGCGACATTATAATTATCCTGAAATTGCTGGTACTCGCGTAAACTTTCTGACAATTTAATCTGAGTGGTTAATAACTCATCGCGAGCCACCACACCGTTTTTATTTAACCCTTTACGAATATTAACTTGTTCTCTCAGTAATTTAACTTCCTTCTTCATTATTGTTGACTGATTAAGTGAGCGTAATTTCTCTGATTTTTTTTGTTCTATCTGATGCGTTATTACCAGTATTTTTTGTATCTGGCTGTTTAGTTGCGCCTGGTAGATCGTCTGTTGTTGCGTTGCGAGTTCGGTGTAAGTTTTTCCAGTGTCGCCAAAATCCGGGTTACGATTTTCAATTAATGCATGTAAACGCTCCTTCTTTAGTAGTAATGCCGCAAATCGTACTGACATTTGTTCGAATTCAGACGTGGTTGCCGGTGGAGAAAAACGTAACAGCGATTGCCCTTTTTCAACAAGGTCACCATTACGAACAAGTATTGCGCTGACAATGCCTCCTTCCAGGTGTTGTACATTATGGATGAGGCCGGCGGGTATAACTTCACCGCGTGTTGTAGCAACTTCTTTTATCTGCGTGAGGTGCGCCCAGAGTACCAGTACTATAAAAAGTCCACCGGTGAACATTATGGCTATGTTGATGATGTTGATTGGTGTGACTTCTTCTAATTGTATGGCCTGGTTTAAATAATGAGCCCGGGCACGAGGTAGTCCGGCGCTTGTATTTGCAGCAAAAACAATGTTGTTTTCTTTCATGAGATATCCTCCAGCATCATGTTAATTACAGTGTCTGTGTCACCGGTAAACTTAACCATGCCATGCTCCATAAGCACTGCTTTATCTGCAATCCTTATATGAGAAGGGCGATGGCTTACCATGATAATGGTGTGTTTGCCTTTGAGTTTTTTAAGTTGTTTGATCAGTCGTTGGTCACTTTCGTAATCAAGTGATGTTCCGGGCTCATCGAGTAATATAATTTGTGCAGGATTTACAAATGCGCGAGCCATAGAAAGGGCACGTAAAAATCCTGGTGGCATATGATCGGCTGCATTGTCACCGATGCGAGTTTCAAAACCTTTAGGTAGTGAAATGATATCTTCGAGAACACCTGCTTCTTCAGCAGCTCGGCAGAGGTCGCCATCGGTCGCTAACACATTATTTAAACGCATGTTTTGTGCGATGGTGCCGTGGAACATATGTGTTATCTGTGGCACATATGAGATAGCGCGTCGCAAATCCATTGAGTTGAGCTGACGTATATCAAGATCATCTATTGAGAATGAACCTGCCTGCGGTCGGTACATGCCAGCGATTAATTTAATCAGTGTGGACTTGCCTGCGCCTGTGTTACCACAGATGGCAATCATCTCACCCGGATTAACATCAAAACTAACACCGAGTAGCGCTGGGTCTTCTTCAGGGCCATAGCGAAAGCTCACGCGATCAACATTGATGCGTCCTTCTAGCTGAGATAATAATAAACTTGATTGTCCCGAATGTTGTTCGACTTTGAGTCTCATCAACTGATTAATCTGTGTAATTGATTTGCTTAGCTGCTGAAATTTAAAATAAGATAAAAAGGCAGCTTGCAGAGGTGAGAGTACGCGCCAGACTAAAGCCATAGTTGCAATTAATGCACCAATCGTCATATCGCCATTGATTACCATTAGCGTGCCAAAGCCTACAGTAGCAGCCCCTGCCAGAGTCATAAGCGTTTGTGAAACACTGTTTAAAATACTGCTGGCGATAAAAGTTTTATAACTGGCCATGACCGAATCGCCCGAAGTTTCTCTGAAGCGTTCCCACCATACTGACTCGCCGCCGATGGCCTTGATCTCGTTCCTCCCGTCCATGCTCTGCATTAACATGCGTTGCTTATTGGTTTTGGCAACACCAGATTGTAAAACCGTAGAACTAGTGTGTGGCATCCAAAAACTACCAAATATTATGTAAGCAAGGATGACTGCTATAGGTATTATCGCCAACCAGCCCGCCAGTATGGCGATAACGCTAATAAATAAAACAGCGAAAGGAATTTCCAGCGTCATGGCAGCATTCGGGCCGGTGAAAAAATCCCGTACCGAATCAAATTGTTTCAAACGTGAGAGCTGTGATGCAACGGTAGATCTTTCAGTGAAGACAGGTGGCAGGAAGAGTAATTGGCGAAACGTTTCTGTACCGATCAGATAATCAATTCTTCCAGCGATAGAGCCTAACAACTGCGCTCTCAGATAGCGCAGGATTAAATCTGCTATCAGTAGCACTGCAACACCCGTTATAAGGTACGGCAGGGTCTCGGATGATTTGGCAGCGATAACTTTGTCATAAATAACCATGACGAATAAGGGTACGGTAAGTGCTACAAAATTTATCAGGCAGGTCATTGCTAATAAGTGAATGATGAGGTGTTTGAAACGACTAACTAATTTATAAAACCAGCTGTCACCAGCATCGTTTGCTGTCATGCCGTGACTAGGGTGTGTGTCGGTAAATACGTATGCTGTACCGCTTATATCGGTCGGTCTTATTATTTCATATTCTTCGGTCTGAGCATTAAAACTACTTACCTTGTTGTTTTCTTTATTGAGTAAAACTCGTACTTCACCTTCATCCGTTACAAACAAACAAGGGTAGAGCTCAGGTTTTATATCGCTTAAGCATGTTTTTTTAGGCGAGCTTTCATAACCTATATTAACGAGTATATTTCTCAGATCCACAAGGTCCAACTTGTTGGAAAAATGTGGTAGAGCTTCCAATAATTCGCGAGCATAATTGTGCCAGCCTAGTTCTTTTAATAAAGGAATAATGCACGAAGCATAAGGTGAGTCATCGTGAAACTCATCTAGTTTATCGTTACGTAGTGCTTCTGCGAGACGCTCAGAAAACGGCAGGAATGAAGAATTATTATCTGTGCTTTCGCTTATCGTAGGACTTATATGAGTAATGTTCATCTTATTGCCTACACGCTGACAGCTTGATTATTATTTTGATTGAAAGTATTGCTATCATTAGTCGTTTCTATAAGTTTCTTATCTTGTATTTTAAAATGTTTATTGCATAAGTTTAGGGAAGATGGTCGATGTGAAACGATAACCAGAGTTTTATCTTGTTTGAATTTTTCGATAACAGCATGCAGTCTCGCATCATTTTTTATATCAAAGTTTGCGTTTGCATCATCGAACAGCATAATCTTTGGATGACCGACTAATGAACGAACCATGATTATTTTTTGACGAACACCTTCCGATAGAGTGTCTACAGCGGCACCACCAACTTGTGTATCTAGGCCCGAAGGAAGACGTGTAATAATTTCATCTAGACCCAATATTTTTGAGAGTTCTATGGCCTGTGCGATGGCCTGTCCTTCACGATAAAGTGTCATGTTTTCAAGAATAGTGCCTTCAAACAATAATCCATGCTGTGGGACG
>NVSH01000098.1 GCA_002401185.1 Gammaproteobacteria bacterium
CTCCACAAAGCGTATGAACATTTTGGCCTGTTCCCCACCTTACTGGAGCGTGATTTTAATATTCCAGCGATCCCTAAATTACTTGGTGAAGTAAAAAAAATCACTAACATTCAAAAACAATGGCAACATGTTGCGCCAGTAATCAAAAAAGAAGCTTAAGAAAAACATTTACTCATTATGAGCTCATCCGCATTTAAAAAACACCAGTACGCATTTACTGCACATATTCGCGACCCGCAAAAAAACCCTAAGCCTGAAGGTATCGAAGATCGTCGCATGGCTATCTACCGTGACCTGTTCTACAACAATATCGAAGGTTTTATCTCCAGTGGTTTCCCCATTATTCGTGAGATATATAATGATGAAAACTGGCACAAGATGGTACGGGATTTTTTTGCCAACCACCGAAGTCAGTCGCCTTATTTTCTGGAAATATCACAGGAATTTATGGCTTACCTGGAAAATGAAAGACAACCACATGATGAGGACCCTGCCGGACTATTAGAGCTCGCACATTACGAATGGGTAGAGCTCGCATTACATGTTTCTGATGAAACCATCGACATGGACAACATTGATGCCAATGGTAATCTACTAACAAAATGTCCCGTGTTCTCACCCGTTGCCTGGCCGCTGGTCTACCAATTTCCTGTTCATACCATGGGCCCTGACAACCTACCTACCGAAGCACCTGAGCAACCTACCTACCTGGTGGTCTACCGTAATAGAAATGATCAGGTACGTTTTCTTGAAATCAACCCAGTCACTGCACGCCTGATTAGCCTGCTACAGGAGAATCCATCGTATACCGGCAATGATGCGATTAAACATATTGCTAAAGAAATGAACCACCCAAACCCCGAAGTCGTCCATCAGGGCGGTACAGCGGCTCTGGAAGAATTACAGGAACACGGCATTATTCTCGGCACACATAGGTAGCTTAAATTTGCAGATCTTTTTCTACATCACCACTCAATACGTTCTACTCCGTCAAAACTTAACTCACTGCCATCACCAAAAGTAATAACACCGGCTGTATCAGGGTTCATTTCTAACGCCCCCGCAGCAAGGTCATATTCCACTTGTGCACCATCGACTTCTATCGTCCACGGATTATCGGGGTCGATCATTGTCATCTCTGACACATCGATTACATCCGTCCAACCACCACCATCACCGCCAGAAAAACTATCATTACCACCAAGTAAATCCATCACATAGGTATCATTTCCACCTTCACCATAGGCTCTGTCGTTACCTGCTCCACCTTTGAGAACGTCATCGCCATCACCACCATATAACCTATCATTACCAGTACCTCCATCGAGAGCATCATTACCGGCATCACCATATAACCTATCATTACCAGCACCACCATCAAGGACGTCATCACCGTCACCACCATATAATCTATCATTACCATCACGTCCGGAAATGTAATCATCTCCTGAAGTACCCGTAATATTATTATTACCCGAAGTGCCATAAATGGAATTCACTGCATCTTCTGTGAAATCGTTTACTACGTTGACCGTTAAGGTTTCTACTGTACTACTGGTATCTCCGTTAGAACTTTCTGTTGCAGTTGCGGTTACTGTTAAATCAAACTGTCCATCAAAATCTAATGGCGGCGTTACCGTTAGTGAGTCACCATTCCAACCGGTAATATCTACACTACTTGAACCCGCACTGGCAGTAAAACTGTTAGTACCGTCTGACAATACTGCGCCATAAGGTACATCACTAATAGTAAGCGTACTGGTTTCAGACCCGTCAAGATCGTTCAATGTAGCAGTAATTTCTGGCAAACTTATTACTGTATCTTCATCACCCGTAGCAGTAAAACCTGAAGTTGTTTCAGTTAAACTGATGTTATCGAGGAAACCTCCACGACCATAGTTCAGGTCAACACCGTCTTCTCTAAATTCCAGACGTGACATGTCGCCATCACCAGTCACCGTATAATTATACGTCGTCCAACTGGTATCTGATAAACCACTACCGTCTGCTGAGATAGTATCTATAACTACACCATCCCACAAAACTTCGATACGTGACGTATTCTCATCAATACCTGGTCTCGCGGAGAAGTCGAAAGTCAATTCATAGGTCGCACCATCGTGGGTCTGGACATCCTGATAGATATTTGCTGCATCAGGATAGTAATCAGCCGCGTCAGTGTTTAACTCAAAATGCCAATCACCTTCATTAGATGAATAAGTCGTACGTTGTTCTATGGCATCTGATGTCGTCTGCCACCCATCAACAGAAATCGTAAAACCACCCGCTGTTGCTGTGGATGATTCTGTTCCAGAAATCACTTCATGAGTACCTCCCCACGATTGAGGGGTTGCTGTTAACGTAGGCGCATCAGCAACAGCAACAACATCTATTACTGCAGTTGCACTGTCAGACGAATTACCATCTGATACCGTAAAGTTAAATACGACATCGTCAGCTGAATAATCGTTAGCAGGATCAAAGCTCCATGTGCCATTACCATTATCTGTTAATGCACCCTGAGACGAATCATTCAAAGTCAGCGCACTTATACTAAGTGTGTCACCAGCATCAGCATCACTACTGTTGGCAAGCAATTGCGATTCAGTGATGATGACACTGCTATCTTCGTTTATTTCGCCTAAATCGACATTTTGAACCACCGGCGTATCATTTGTACCTTGCACAGTTATCTGTATCTGCGTGGTGTCAGTAGCACCATTCTCGTCAGTCACCGTTACAGGGATAGTCAGTAATGTTGAATCTCCTACACTCAAAGAGTCGTATGCACTGTCGCTTGGATCRAASSWGTARSWACCGTCMGCGTTTAAWRYAAAMCCAKCSGCWACAMTGCYSGTRCTCCAGCTTGAAGTCGCACCRTCATCWSYRTCMSTWGASGTTAACTGACCMKTAATMRYRGMSGYACCTTCRTCMACATTSGYMSTRACMKWWGCACCCGCAACAGGCGCATCGTTGGTACCCGAAACCGTTATCTGTATYTGWSWRGTRYCCGTYGAMCCRTGTTCATCCGTYAYCGTMACMGGGATGGTAATAACTTCMSWGTCACCCACAKYRAGATGATCRTAWSWRCTRTCWSYMGGATCGAAWGARTAASWRCCRTCGGCGTTTAAAACAAAACCRGCRRCTRCACTWCCYGTRCTCCAGGTAGACGTCGCACCGTCATCACTGTCCGTTGAGGTTAACTGACCGGTAATCGTTGCAGCGCCTTCATCCACTGATGTGGTTATTGATGCGCCTGCWAYCGGTRCATCATTCGTWCCACTGACGGTGATTTGTATCTGACTGGTRTCCGTCGCACCRTKWTCATCSGTCACCGTWACWGGAATAGTAATAACYTCACTATCACCGACATTAAGGTGATTGTAACTGCTGTCATTTGGATCAAAGCTGTAACTRCCGTCSGCGTTTAAWRYAAAMCCMKCYGSMRYRMTRYYKGYRSWCCAGSWWSWCGTTGCACCGTCATCAMYRTCKSTWRMSGTTAACTGACCSGTAATRRYAGMYGYACCTTCATCMACATTGGCSGTRACATTGRCACCCGCAACAGGGGCATCGTTGGTACCGCTKATGGTKATCTGTATCTGTGAGGTGTCGGTCGCACCRTGTTCATCCGTYAYCGTYACMGGGATGGTAATAACTTCCGAGTCRCCCACATTAAGATGATCGTAAGCGTTATCCGATGGATCAAAGCTGTAACTACCGTCCGCGTTTAATGTAAACCCATCCGCAACAATGCCGGTACTCCAGCTTGAAGTCGCACCGTCATCACTGTCCGTTGAGGTTAACTGACCGGTAATAACAGACGTACCTTCATCCACATTGGCCGTGACATTGGCACCCGCAACAGGGGAATCGTTGGTACCCGAAACCGTTATCTGTATCTGTGAGATGTCGGTCGCGCCATGTTCATCAGTTACTACGACAGGCACATTTATAACGACAATATCACCAACATTTAAATGATCATATGCAGCATTTTGTGCATCAAATTGCCAATTCCCGTTACTTGAAAGCATGAATCCGTCAGGAATGACTACACCATTTCCCACTTGAAAATCTAACACTGCATCTACATCACTATCAGTTGCAGTCAGCACTCCGTTTAAAGTGGCAGCCCCTTCATTTACATTTAATGTAATGTCATCGCCAGCTACGGGTGCTGCATTGATAAGTTCATCGCCCTCTTCTTCTACGTCGGTACTTTCTTTCTCCACTTCAGGAGCAACAGTAATTATGTCTTCGCTAAAATCATTAATACCAACTGACGCGCCTGGGGCTGGATCACCCGAGCCCTTACTTGATATATCCCGACCATTAATAAATGATAACTTGTTATCGTCAACTCCATTTTCATCGTTATTTAAGAAGACTCGTTTTGTATCTTGATCGCTATTGTCAGGTGTTTCATGATCATCGGATGAAAAACTACCAACATAATTACTCGATGTATTTTCAATCTCATTATTTTGAGTTACCGATTCAGATGACTCAGTTCTAATACCTAACTCATCAACCCTGTCTGGACCTGCACCTTTCTCTTCAACGCCTTTATYAGGGTGTTCCAATTGTTCACTGCCACGTTGAATATTCTGTAGCGACAATTCTTCCTGTGAATCATCTAGCCGCAGGCCATCTTCATCTGTTTTCTTACGTAACATTTCATCTTTGTCAGATCCTTTTAAAAACAGTTCCTCAGATGATTTTTGTACAGCAGAATCTTTAGATTCCGGGCTAGTTTTATCAACCATTGGCAATATCCTCAAAATATAGTCGACCTATAACCGATTCTCACCGGGCGCAGTCTTACTCACACAACTATCGACCACATTTACGATATCTTTAATGTTTATAGAAAATAGCGATTATTAGCCATGTATATAGGGATTCAAGAAATTACTTAGATTGCCGATAACAAACAAAACCTCAGCATTTTATAAATAATAATTAGCTGATACACCGAGAAATTTAATGAGAAAAAATCTTAGGAAAGGTCAATTACAGACGCCCGATACATGGCGTAAACCTAGTGTATTAGTCGCTTCATTAATGATTAATATACTGGCGCTCGGCCTACCAATCGTCATTCTTCAAGTCTATGACCGTATCATTCCAAATAAGGCGATGGAATCGTTCTCCGTGTTAATGGCTGGCCTTATTGTCGTAATTCTTGTCGACGGACTTCTGAAAATATTTCGCTCAATGCTATTAAGTTGGGAAGGTGCTCGCTTTGACCATCACGAAAGCCTGCATGCCATAAATCATATCCTCGATGCTGAGTCTACTGCCTACAGCAGCAAACCAACTAGCTATTATCTCGACAAAATGCATGCATTGGAGAAAATCCAGGAATTTTATTCCAGCCAATCTATTCTTCTCGCCATGGATTTACCGTTCGTATTTATCTTTCTGATTTTAATATGGGTAATAGCAGGCCCACTAATTTTAATTCCCATCATTTTACTAGGAATCTTTTTTGCAGTGTCGTCAAAAGTAGGAAATCATTTACACGATGCATTAAAACAGCGCTCTACAATGGAAGAAAGGCGACAGAATTTTATCGTCGAAACTCTCACTGGTATACACACAATTAAATCTATGGCAATGGAATCATTAATGTTACGTCGCTACGAACGCCTACAAAAGCAATCTGCAGAAAGCGTTTGTGAGCTAGCAAAAATAAACAGCACCGTTCAAGGCATCGGTGCAACTATTTCACAGCTGGCCGTAGTCTGTTTTGCCAGCATAGSAAGTATCTATGTCATCGACGGTGTTTTAACGATTGGCGCACTCGCAGCAGGCACCATGCTTTCAAGCAGAGTGCTACAGCCAGGTTTAAACGCGATGAACATATGGACACAATTTCAAACGGTTCGACTGGCACGTGAAAAAGTCTCGGATCTATATTCTATCGCTGAAGAAAAATCAGGCAACTTTAAACCTGAAGACGGCATTAAAGGAAAAATAGAATTAAAAGATATAACCTTCAAATATCCTACACAGGAAGAAAACTTACTTGAAAATATTTCATTAACAATCGATGCTGGCGATAGTATTTCTATTACTGGCAGTAACGGCGCAGGAAAATCAACTTTAATCTCTCTACTTTCAGGGTTTCTGCACCCAATCATAGGGGAAATTTATCTTGATGGTAAAGATATCTGTGACTACGAATTTGAATTTCTACGAGCACAGATAGGCATCGTCCCACAGCATGGATTATTGTTTGAAGGCACTATTCTTGAAAACATGACACTTTATCGTGAAGGACAGGCCATCGCACAGGCCATAGAACTCTCAAAAATATTGGGTCTAGATGAAATTATTACACGTCTTCCTTCGGGCCTAGATACACAAGTTGGTGGTGCCGGAGACCCGTCTCAAGGCCTTGACGGAAGACCGAGAGGCTGGCGATGCGCGCCGCGAACTGCTCGCCTTCCAGGCCGGTGAACTGGACCGGCTGGCGCCCGCCCCCGGAGAGTTCCAAACCCTGGAGCGGGAGCACCGCCTGCTCGCCAATGCCGAACAATTGCTCGACGGCTGCCGGCAGCTGCAAGCGCTGGGCGGCGAAGACGGCGACGACCGGGATCTGGGCGCCCTGCTGCACCGCGCCGG
>NVSH01000099.1 GCA_002401185.1 Gammaproteobacteria bacterium
TGAAATCTACCTATACCGATGCTTTGCCCGGCTATGTCAATCAAACCACCAAGCGGGTGCACACTTCATATTCCATGGCTTCCACTTCTACCGGGCGCCTATCCTCGTCGGAACCAAATCTGCAAAATATTCCGATTCGTAGTGAAGAAGGCCGCCGTATACGACAGGCATTTATTGCGCCAGCAGGATTTAAATTGTTAGCCGCTGATTATTCGCAAGTCGAATTACGCATTATGGCGCATCTATCGGAAGATGAAAATTTACTGCAGGCGTTTGCGCAGGGTATCGATGTGCATAGCGCCACCGCGGCGGAGGTGTTTGCTGTCACGCTCGACGATGTTGATATGGCGCAACGTCGTGCCGCCAAAGCGATTAATTTCGGTCTGATCTACGGCATGTCAGCTTTTGGTCTGGCGAAACAGCTTAATATCGGTCGTTATGAAGCGCAGGATTACATCGATACTTATTTTGCACGTTATCCTGGTGTGAAAGTTTATATGGATAAAACTCGTGAACAGGCGCATGAGCTTGGTTATGTCGAGACCGTTTTTGGCCGACGTTTGTATCTTCCGGAAATTAATGCGCGAAACGGGCAGCGTCGTCAATATGCTGAGCGCACGGCCATCAATGCGCCGATGCAGGGTACGGCAGCGGATATTATAAAACGAGCCATGATCGCAGTTGATCGGTCTCTGTCCAACAGTAACATCAACGCGAAAGTGGTCATGCAGGTGCATGATGAGCTGGTTGTAGAAGTGAGAGAGAAGGACGTTGAGGCCGTGTCGAGCCTGTTGAGAATGGAAATGGAGCAGGCGGCTACGTTGAAAGTGCCTTTGCTGGTTGATATGGGTATCGGAGACAACTGGGACGAAGCGCATTAGTTTATGAGAGATGGCAATAATTTACAGTTTGTATGTCACGAAGAATGTTATCTGGGCGAGTGAAACACGTGTGCAGGCATGGCCATTATTAGAGGTGAGTGTGAAGGGTGCTGGGTTGCGGTTGAATTAGTAGATTTGACGACGGCTTGGTAAGGAGTGGGCGCCTGTCAAAACCGTGTTAAACCTGTTATTGAGTGACAAATTATCCGACAAAAAATCATTTCATTTTAAATCAATCACTTAGTTGTACAACTTCTTATTTTTTATCTAAAATATACCTAACTATCTAATATTTATAGTTATTATTTGCTTATTTCCAAATAAAAACAAGTTTTTACTACCGTTGATAAGAAATGTAGGTCGTTTTACGTCGYTTCTTTGACTTTTGTAATGGMTAGTCTTTAATCAAATTAAGAAGATTTGTTTTGTCTTGATTTAAGGCAAGGAACGCTTCTTTTGTGAATACGCTGTAGCCCGGCGTAGGCTTGCTCTCCCTTTTGTGAGCCATTGGAATCGGCATCCCCAATCCGGTTCTATTTTTGTAGCCCGGCCTATTGGTCGGGCTTTTTTTTGAAGGTGTTTTCTCTTGCTGATTTATCTTGAAGACAATTATTTAGAGGTTTTTTTAGGTAAGCTCCAGCCAGTCATTAAGTTTTACCACCAATTCATCCAGCCCGGTTTTTTTTAGTGCGGAAAATGTTTGAACGCTGGCGTCGATGCCAGCGTCTTTAAGTTTTTTTTGGGTTTGCAGTTTACTGTTCTGTTGTGCGCCGCGTTTGATTTTGTCTGCCTTGGTCAATAAAACATGTGCGGGTAGATTGTAGTGGTTACACCATTCCAGCATCTGCCAATCATAGTCATTTAATGGATGGCGTATATCCATAATTACAACCAGTCCGTTGAGTGCCTGCTGATCGCTTAAGTACTGCGTCATCAGTTTTTCCCACTCTTTTTTTATCGCTACCGGTACTTTGGCAAAGCCGTAGCCGGGCAGGTCGACTAATCGGCGCTGCTCGTCGAGCTCGAAAAAATTAACCAAACGAGTACGCCCCGGGGTTTTACTGATGCGTGCCAGTCTTTTGTTATCGCATAAAGTATTGAGTGCGCTGGATTTTCCGGCGTTGGAGCGCCCTGAGAAAGCGACTTCTATACCCTCGTGTGGAAATTGTTTGGCGTTGCCGGCACTGATAAGAAATTGAGCCTGTCGGTAATAGCGATTATCGATGTTTTGTTTTTGTTCGGCTTTGTTCATGGGGAGTCATTTTACATGTGTTTGGTCAATTTTTGATAGAGATGATATGGCCAAATGGTTAGTTATTGTTTTAAAATAGCAGTATAGAATAAAGCTGATAATATTAGGTGTGGTCTGATATTGATTGAAGGAATGTCGCCAGTGGTGTACAATTTCGCCACTTTTTTACTCATTTTGGGTTTAATGTGTTTGGAGTTCAAACAATGAAAAATTTATTAATAGCCAGTGTGATGTTTCTTTTTGCTGCTTCTGGTGCGTCGATTGCGGGCGATGCGGCGGCAGGTAAATCTAAATCAGCAGCCTGTGGAGGTTGTCATGGTTTTGATGGCAACAGTCCGATTTCGCTATACCCTAAGCTTGCCGGTCAAAATGAAGCTTACATAACTAAACAGGTTAAAGATTTTAAAGCCAATACAACGCGTCAGAGTCCTATCATGTTAGGAATGGTTGCGGGACTGTCTGATGAAGATGCGGCAGATATTGGCGCTTACTATCAGGCGCAATCGGTAAGTTCAGCTGCAGCGTTTGATGAAAGTAAAGCGGCAGCAGGTCGTGCGCTTTATAAAGGCGGTGATCTACAGGCCGGTATCCCAGCTTGTCAGGCATGTCACGGCCCTACAGGTGCAGGCACTGCCGGCATCGGATATCCGCAAATTGGCGGTCAATATGTCGAGTATACATTGGCGCAGTTGAAAGCATTTAAAGATGGTAGTCGTAGTAATGATGATAACAAGTTGATGCGTTCTATCGTTGAGAAGCTGTCTGATGATGAGTTGGAGGCGGTGGCCAATTATATTGCCAGTTTGAAATAATATATATTTCAACTAATTTTTAGCAAAACACGAAAGGGTGGCTACGGCCATCCTTTTTTATGCCCAGGGATGGGCGGTATGCACCAAGGAGCCAGGGATGGCGGTGGTGGGGCATGTCTAAGGATGGGACGCTGCCCGTGGACATGGACAATTAGTGTCAAGAAGCCGATGCGGTTATTTTTAGTTGTTTAATTTATAGTTTACGAATAAAAATTTTTATCAGTTCTGCCTATGCTTGAAGTCCAGTCCTTAGAATGTGTACGCGATGATCGCCAGCTGTTTAGTGATTTAAGCTTTACTGTGGCTGAAGGTGAAGTCTTGCAGATCGAGGGCGCAAACGGTTGTGGTAAAACCAGTTTGCTKAGAATAATTTGTGGCTTGCGTTTGGCGGAAGCGGGACGGGTGTTGTGGCGAGATGTTTTGGTACAGGCTAACCGTGAAGACTATTATGCCAACATGGTTTATATCGGCCACCTGCCATGCATCAAAGCAGAGTTGACGGTGGCGGAAAATGTGCGCTCATTGTTAGACACGCGTTCGCTGTCGGCTACTGACGATGTGCTTTCGGATACGTTAATGAAAGTCGGGCTGGCCAGTTACGATGATGTGGCGGGAAAAGCCCTGTCATCAGGTCAGCGCCGACGGATACTGCTGGCTTTTATCGAGCTGGCGCAGGCAAAATTATGGATTCTGGACGAGCCTTTAACCGCTCTGGATGTACAGGGAGTGGCGTTGATAGAGTCGATGATTATTGAGCATCGACGTGTGGGTGGAAGCGTGATTTTTACTACGCATCACGGCATGCAGCTCGATGGTGAGATGCGCACAGTGCAACTCGGCCATCAGATCAAGGCGTTATAAGTCCATGTTAAAAGCTTTTTATCACCTTTTGCTGCGTGACCTGCGCCTGTCTTTACGTAATCGTCATGAGTTGGCCAATCCGCTAATATTTTTTGTGCTGGTGGTCAGCCTGTTTCCGTTAGCTATGACGCCCACGCCAGAGGCGTTACAGTCCATGGCGCCCGGCGTGATCTGGGTTTCCGCGCTGCTGGCGGTTTTGTTGTCGTTAGATCGTATTTTTAAGCAGGATTATGAAGACGGCTCTCTGGATCAATTGATGTTGAGTCCGAATCCTTTGATGATTTTGGTGCTGGCAAAAGTCTTGGCTCATTGGTTATTGACCGGTTTGCCCTTGGTCATCATTGCGCCACTGCTGGGTTTGTTTATGTCGCTTCCGGCCGACGCGATTACTGTACTGATTTACAGTTTGTTATTGGGCACACCGGTATTGAGTCTGGTAGGTGCAATCGGGGTTTCATTAACGGTAGCAGTGAACCGTGGTGGTGTTTTGTTGTCTCTGATTATTCTGCCATTATACATTCCGATATTAATTTTTGGCGCCAATGCGGTTGACGTGGCAGTGGACGGTTTACCTGTCAGAGGTCAATTATTGTTTTTGGGCGCCGTGTTAGCATTGGCGCTTTCGTTGGCACCTTTGGCTACCGCCGTTGCGCTGCGGATAACGGCTTCGCGATAATGTATGCCTAAGCGTATAAAATAGTGAGCACTCGACAATAGATTTGAATTATGTGGAACTGGATRCAACGATTTTCTTCACCCAAGCACTTTTACAGCATGTCTGTGCCRTTAATCAAGTGGTTATCTGTCAGTGCTTTTTTAATTGGTCTGTATGGCTTGTATCTTGGTTTGTTCGTGGCGCCGACGGATTATCAGCAGGGTGAAAGTTATCGCATTATTTTCATCCACGTGCCGGCGGCATGGATGTCGTTGTTTGTTTATATGGTCATGGCAATATCTTCCGGTATCGGTATTATCTGGCAGATTCGACTGGCAGATATGGTAGCCGCAGCGAGTGCGCCCATAGGAGCATCGTTTACGTTTTTAGCATTAGCTACGGGCGCGTTTTGGGGTAAGCCGATGTGGGGAACGTACTGGGTGTGGGATGCACGATTAACTTCGGAATTAATTTTGCTTTTTTTATATCTTGGTTACATGGCTTTGCAATCCGCCATTGATGATCCACGTAGTGCTGATAAAGCTAGTGGCCTACTGGTCATTGTGGGGGTAGTCAATATTCCTATTATTCATTATTCTGTCGAATGGTGGAATACCCTGCATCAGGGCGCTACGGTTATAAAATTTGATACGCCATCGATGCATATCGACATGTTGATTCCCTTGTTGTTGATGGCGTTGGCGTTTAAATTGTTTTACGCAGCCCTGGTATTGGTGCGCACGCGAAACGAAGCTTTGTTTCGCGATCGTAATCGCCGCTGGGTTCGTGAATTGGTTACGAAGTTATAGTGAGAACGTTGTAAAATGAACTGGTCAGAATTTTTTAATATGGGCGGTTATGCCTTTTATGTGTGGAGCTCTTACGCATTGGCGCTGGTTATCGTCATCGCAAATATTGTATCGCCAATGATGCAGCGTAAAAAAGTTATCGCACGGATCAAGCGGACGCTGAAACGTGAACAGATAGAGCAGGCCAATCAGGTTCACCTGAATAAATAGACGTTGTTATGAACAAGAGAAGTAAAAGAAAAGTATTAATTTTTTCAATCGTGTTCGGGGTTGCYGTTGCTGCTGTATTGGGGTTAACGGCCTTCGAAGAAAAYCTGCTGTATTTTTACAGYCCTACGCAGGTAAAAGCCGGTGAAGCGCCCATGRARMATACGTTCCGAGTKGGCGGTCTGGTTGTCGATGGTAGTGTTAAGCGTGCGCCTGATAGTTTGCAGATTCGTTTTGATGTAACTGACAACGCCGAAGTTATGAGCATTGAATACACGGGCATACTGCCGGATCTGTTTCGTGAGGGTCAGGGCATCGTAGCCATAGGTCGTTTCCAGGCAGATGGAAAATTTGTCGCGCAGGAAGTATTAGCCAAGCATGATGAAAAGTATATGCCGCCTGAAGTTGCCGACGCTTTAAAAGCAGCGGAAGAAGCGGCAAAAGACAAAGTGTCAGACAACATCTAAAGGCATGAAACCATGATACCTGAGCTCGGACATTTTGCGTTAATCATCGCTTTTGCAATTGTTATCGTACAAAGCATAGTGCCTTTGATTGGTGCTGCAAAAAATGATGCAGCGTTGCTTTCACTGGCGCGTCCTGCTGCACTGGCCCAATTTCTTTTTGTTGGCTTAGCCTATGCAGCGTTAACGCATTCTTTCATAGTGCATGATTTTTCTGTGTTGTATGTTGCTAATCATTCCAATCTTGTACAGCCTTTGATGTACCGTATTTCGGGTGTTTGGGGGTCGCATGAGGGTTCTTTGCTGTTGTGGTCGCTCATCCTTGCCTTCTGGACAATAGCCGTTGCTGTTTATAGCAAAAATTTGCCCGAGATTTTATTGGCACGCGTGTTGGCTGTGATGGGGATGATCAGTACAGGGTTTTTGGCCTTTATGTTGTTTACATCGAATCCTTTCGAGCGTTTATTCCCAACACCACTTGATGGTACCGAGTTAAACCCTCTGTTGCAGGATCCTGGTCTGGCGATACACCCGAGTCCTCTATTGCGCTCCTGAGCGCCAGGATGCTGTTTGCACCCAC
>NVSH01000100.1 GCA_002401185.1 Gammaproteobacteria bacterium
TTTGATCAGTTTGGTGAAGGCACAAAATCAGTATCCATGGCAATAGCAAACTCTCCTGGTTTTAGTCTTGCGGGCGGTGGTGATACTATCGCAGCTATACAAAAATACGACATATACGATAAGGTCACATATATCTCTACCGCAGGCGGTGCCTTCCTCGAGTATCTTGAGGGTAAAACCTTGCCTGCCGTGGCGATGTTAGAAGAGTGTGCTGCAAAACAGTAACATCCAGATGTATGGCGCTTATTTCTTAAGTGCCATATTTAAAGATTTTAGATGAATAAGTTATTCAAGGTTAAGAAACATTGATGCGCAGAACTAAAATTGTTGCGACGCTGGGGCCTGGTTCCAGCTCAGCTGAAGTGATTACAGAGATGATTCGTGCGGGCGTTGATGTATTTCGCCTGAACTTTTCGCATGGTACACACGAAGAGCAAAAGCATCGAGCTGATCTGATTCGAGAATGTAGTGAAAAAGTAGGGCGTATCGTTGGTGTCTTCGCTGATTTGCAGGGTCCAAAAATTCGTACTCATAAATTCAAAGATGCTCAGGTACAGTTGATTCGTGGTGAAACGTTTATCCTGGATGCTGCGTTGGGCGTCGATGAGGGTACGCAAGAGCGGGTTGGTCTTACATATAAAGATCTACCGAATGATGTTAAAAGTGGCGATGTATTGTTACTGGATGATGGTCGTGTTGAGCTCGTTGTTAAGGAAGTTGTCGGTGAAGAGATTCGCTGCACGGTTGAATATACTTGTGTGTTATCAAATAACAAGGGTATTAATTTAAAAGGCGGCGGTCTTTCCGCACCGGCTTTGACAGATAAGGACAAAATAGATTTAAAAGCTGCGGTCGCTATGAATGTCGATTACGTTGCTTTGTCTTTTGCCAGGACAGCAGAAGATGTGAACCAGTGTCGTGCGCTGGTCAGGGCAGAAGGCAGTGATGCTGGTATCATTACCAAAGTTGAACGAGCTGAAGCCATCAAAAATATCGATGAGATAATCGAGGCATCGGATGTCATCATGGTGGCGCGTGGCGATCTGGGTGTTGAGATGGGTGACGCTGAGCTACCCGCTTTACAGAAGATGTTGATTACGAAATCTCGTAAAATGGACAAGGTGGTGATAACCGCTACACAGATGATGGAATCGATGATAGACAATCCGATTCCTACACGTGCTGAAGTTTTTGACGTGGCTAACGCAGTGCTCGATGGTACCGATGCGGTGATGCTTTCGGGTGAGACAGCGGTTGGTAAATACCCTGCGAAAACTGTTGTTGCGATGGGTAGAATTTGTGAGCATGCTGAGCAGCAACGCGTAGCTTTGGTTTCTGATCATCGCGTTGATTATGTTTTTACTAGGGTTGATGAAGCTATCGCAATGGCTACGATGTATACTGCGAATCATCTTAAAATGGATGCCATTGCCTCATTGACGGAATCAGGTGCAACGGTGTTATGGATGTCTCGTATAAGTTCTGGCATACCGATTTATGCATTGACGAAACATTCCAATACCTTAAATAAGGTAACACTGYATCGTGGCGTGTATCCTGTGCGTGTTGAATTTGAACAGGATGATCCGCAAAGTATAACCTTGGGTGTTATGGATTTACTCAAGAGTAAAAATATTGTTAAAGCTGGTGATCGTATTGTAATTACGCGCGGTGATAAGATAGGCGACCAGGGCGGTAGTAACATAATGAAGATTGTTAGCATTCTGTAATTTTTGGCATTTTATAAAGTGTTTATTATAGGCATTTCTACTGAATGACAATGAAATTTACGTTTATGAAATAATATTATTTGGAGGACATTATGATTGAAAAGAAAAATGAACTGAGAGAAACGGCTAACCGTCTGGCGGCAAAGGGAAAAGGACTGCTTGCAGTTGATGAATCTACGCCGACGATTGGTAAGCGACTTGCAGGGATTAACGTTGAGAACACTGAAGATAATCGAAAGGCTTATCGCGGTATGCTTTTTACAGCAGATGGGCTTGGTGAATATATTAGTGGTGCTATTCTGTTTGAAGAAACCCTGTATCAGGATCATCTAGATGGTGAATCTATGGTATCAAAACTGAATAAGCTGGGTGTTATCCCGGGAATAAAAGTAGACAAGGGATTGCGTACTCTTCTAGGTGCTGGCGACGTTGAAACATGGTGTACGGGACTGGATGGACTTGTTGAAAGAACGGCTGAATATTATGAGCGTGGTGCACGATTTGCCAAATGGCGGGCTGTATTACAAATAACTGATGATGGATGTCCAACAGAGCTAGCTATCAGAGAAAATGCTTGGGGTCTAGCACGTTATGCAAGAGCATGTCAGGAGTCAGGCTTGGTGCCAATCATAGAGCCAGAAATACTCATGGATGGTAGCCATAGTATTGAAACAACAGCTAGAGTACAGGAAAAAATTCTGGTAGAGGTTTATAACGCCTGTGCCGCTAATGGCGTCTTCCTGGAAGGTACTTTATTAAAACCATCGATGACTGTTTCTGGTGCAGATAATGCGGATAAAGCGGGTTCTGAAGAAGTTGCAAGAATGACTATTCAGACAATGGATCGCTGTGTACCTGCAGCTGTTCCTGGTATTATGTTCCTTTCTGGTGGTCTTGCAGAAGAAGACGCCTCCGTTTACCTTAATACTATGAACAGTATGGAACGTAAAGGTGCATGGAGTATGACTTTCTCTTATGGTCGCGCGCTGCAGCAATCCTGTTTACAGGCGTGGAAGGGTACGGATATTGAAGCTGGCCAAAAAGCTGTGATGGCAAGAGCTCAAGCAAACTCTGAAGCTTCTACAGGCGATTATGTTGCTGGTTCGCAACCTTCTTCGCAGGACACTTTGTTTGAGGCAGGTTACAAGTATTAGTCTAATCAGGGTATTATTTGGTAGTCAGTGCCTAAAAATAAAGGTTACTATGGCTTATAGCTGTTAACTGTCGCTGGCATAGGTATGTTATCAGCATATATTTGTTATGGGTTTTCTCGTGATTGAATAAGGCCTGGCGAGATAGGGTAGAGGATATAATAGTCTATTTTATTCGTGCTAAAAATAAGGATGCATCTGCATCCTTATTTTTTTTATTAAGATAAGAGTTTGCTGTGAAGCTGGGGTTTATTTGACCTTGGTTTTGTTTGAAGAGGTATATTATGTCTGAGTTAGAAGTAGAAGATCAAGTYRKYGGTGWRRRWKWWKWANCASNAGYYKRYCMKNSGRTTGAWRWRSAWWAMAYYGGTTGGTTAACTGACGGCACCAAGTTTGATTCAAGCTTGGATCGTGATCAAACCTTTAGTTTCAAGTTGGGCGCGGGTCAGGTCATTTCTGGATGGGATCAGGGTGTTGCCGGCATGAAAATTGGCGGTGCACGTAAACTCACAATCCCACCAGAAATGGGTTACGGAGAACGAGGTGCAGGTGGTGTGATTCCGCCTAATGCAACATTGGTGTTTAAAGTTGAATTAATTGGTCTGAGTTAAGGCGCTGCTGCGTCATGATTTAAGCAGTAGCTCTCGTGCTTTAATTTTTTGAACAGGAGGCTGTGTATAGCGAGGTGATCAAATCGTCAGGAAGCTCGTTGTTGCCAGAAGGTAAATAAGGGTTTGAAAAGATGAGGCAGTTGAGGTGTTTTCGTAAGTCCGCTGCGTTGTCCATTTGTTCGTTATGATGATTGCTCACTGCGTTTAGCACGATGCCTGCTATAGGCAATCCTCGTCGTTGTATTGCTTCGACATGGAGTAAAGCTTGGTTTAGCGCGCCTAATCTATCTTCGACGACGAGCAAGACGGGTAGTTTTAATGCGCTTGCAAGATCGGCATTAAGGCCATTTTCTGTTAGTGGGGAATAAAATCCACCAGCACCTTCAACCAGTAAGAAGCCTTCATCGCTGCCCTGTTGGCAAACCTTTACTAATTGTTCTGTAGTAAGGGTTTTATTGACCAGCTGGGCGGCGCGATCTGGTGAGATAGCAGGTTCAAATCGGTAAGGGCATATATCGTTTAGGGTTCCCTGATAATTGGTTGCGGACTGTAAGTCGATGGCATCTTGAGGAATGAGTTCATCGTTTTGTCGCGCGCAGCCTGATTCAACCGGTTTTCTAGGGATCACCGTGATTTTTTTCTTACGGAGTTGTTTTGCAACTTGAATGCCGACAAAGGTTTTGCCAACATTCGTGCCGCTGCCTGTGATGAAAACACCCTGTTGCATGCCGATTATTCCATCAGCAGTTTTTGAGCAAAAGCATATTWWNTCARMWGWWTTTGTWWYGAWWKCRTYTNGNARTTYRRRAMYRRRWGGCGTCTTGTCCCAGTCCAGTGTTTCGAGATAATCGCGTACGAATTGTTTATCGAAACTTACTGGGCTACTACCTGGTTGATATGAATCACTTGGCCAGAAGCGAGATGAGTCTGGTGTAAGTACTTCATCGATCAATGTCAGTTGGCCGTCTTTATCGAGGCCAAATTCAAATTTAGTGTCTGCGATAATAATGCCGCGTGCTAATGCAAAATCCGCCGCTTCTTTGTACAGCTGTAAGCTAACCTCGCGAACTTGTTGAGCGATGTTTTCTCCTAATAAACTAACCGACTGGCTGTAATCGATGTTTTCGTCATGTCCGCCTATGGCCGCTTTTGTTGATGGTGTATAGATCGCTTCAGGTAACTTGTCGGCAAGTTGCAGATTGGCCGGCAATGGTATACCGCAGATCGCGCCGGTTGCTTGATAATCCTTCCAGCCTGAACCGATGATGTAGCCTCGAACGATGGCCTCGACGGGTAAAGCCTTGAGTTTTTTTACGATCATGGCGTGATGTTCCACCTCTCTGCGTTCGTCTGCATCGGGTAGTATGTCGGTTAGCTTAAGATCGCATCGTTGGTTCGGGATGATATGCGACATTTTATCTAGCCAGAATTGCGTCACCTGGTTGAGGATGGCGCCTTTACCAGGTATTGCTGTAGGCATGATGACATCGAAGGCAGAAATACGATCTGTCGTGACAATGAGCATATAGGACTCATCGATATCGTAAATATCGCGAACTTTACCTTGGTGTAATAAGGGCAAACTTTTTATCTGGCTGGTGTGTAAGGTGGTCGGCATCTTGGTAATCTATTTGCGTTAAACTTTAAGCTTAAACATTTGAGTTTTTTTAATGAGTGTGCATTTTACGCCAAAGGTCAGTGACATGGGAAACAATAAAGTAGTCAACGTAATTCGTCACCTGGCGTTTGAAGACCTGGCCAGTTTTACTAGCGTATTACAGGCTAAAAATACTCATATCAATTATATCGAAGCGGCCGAATGTGTATTAAAGCCAGAAGGTTTAGCGCAGATTGACGCTATGTCTGATGATCTTCTCGTTATACTGGGCGGCCCGATCAGTGTTAACGATGATGAGCTGTTCCCATTCATTGAAGCAGAGATTAGCCTGTTAAAACAACGTATTGCGGCAGATAAACCTACGCTGGGAATCTGTCTGGGCGCACAGCTAATCGCACGAGCAATGGGTGCTCGTGTGTATCCGGCAACGCAAAAAGAGATTGGTTGGTTTGACTTAAAGCTGACCTCGGCTGGAGAGCGTTCTGTTTTGCGATACTTGAGCGCGCAACACTGTTCGATGCTGCATTGGCATGGTGAAACTTTTGACCTGCCAGACAATGCGCTGTTGCTTGCCTCCAGCGATATTTGCGCCCATCAGGCTTTTAGTGTCGGGGAAAAAATACTGGCACTTCAGTTTCATCCGGAGATTAATCAGCGGGTGATGGAAAAATGGTTTATCGGTCACATCGGTGAAATCATGGCCACGAAGGGCGTAAATGTCGAGCAACTTCGTAAAAATACGCGACGATATGCCAACCAGCTAGAGATTCAGGGGGCATTGTTCTTTAACAGCTGGATTAACAGCGTCGAAGTGTCCGTGTAATTGTGAATCTCGCATCTTGTTTCGGTGATATAAATGGCTTGTTCCAGTGACGGTAACGAAAGTCGATGAATGAGTTTCTGCTCTTTCATTAAATGCCGAATTTCGCTAAAATAGGCGGCCTTTTCCGTGATTTGTGGTCACCTGTATGTGGTGGTAAATCCTTAGGGTGACGTAGTCGGAAAAAGCGAACGTGCGCAGCGTTTTTTTAGTGTTAATTACTTGATTTTATTAAATATAATTTGGCAGCGAATAAGTATCTAGTGCTGTATGAATAATGACGGTTTAAATATGAGCTCAAAACTACCTGAACAGACAAGACTTGGATTGCCTGGATCATTACCTGATAAGCAGGGTTTATATGATCCGGCATTTGAAAAAGACAGTTGTGGCGTTGGTTTTGTCGCGCACATAAAAGGTAAAGCCAGTCACCAGATTGTCGTAGATGCTGAAATAATGCTACAACGTATGGAGCATCGAGGTGGCTGTGGTTGTGAAGCAAACACAGGTGATGGTGCGGGTATTTTGACCGGTATGCCACATGAATTTTTTCTCAAGGTCGCGAAACAGG
>NVSH01000101.1 GCA_002401185.1 Gammaproteobacteria bacterium
ATCAATACTGTTGGTCTTTCACTTTGATTATCATAAATAAAATCACCTGTTGCGGCTTTTATTTGTAGTGTGTCACCAACAGAAATTTTATCGTGCAAGTAACTGGAAAAAATACCGTCGGGAATATTCTTATCATTTGATGTTTCTCGTTTAACACTGATACGGTAGTCACTGTCATGCGGTGAGCTCGAGACCGTATAGGTGCGTATGACTTCTTTATCGTTAATGACGGCTTTGATGGTGATAAATTGCCCGGCTGAAAAGTGTGGTCGTAGATTTTTTTCAGGGCTTAGATAAAATGATTTTATGACGCTGCTCTCATTTATTATTTTTGTAATGGTATGTTTCTGCCACGTTTTTCTTTCTTGTTCAATTTGCTGGGATTGATTAGCTTCATCCCAGGTACCGGTCATTAGTGTATTGGCTGAATATTGATTAAGCTTCCAGCGTAAAGGCAGGGCRTTTTTCATCCAGAAKCCGTGGTCRATTTTAAATTGCCAAAGCCTTTCAGCACCTTCAAAAAATGTTGTTTCTTCTGAGTCCCAGAGTATTTCAACGCTACCCGTTAGTGTTAACAGATCACCCGTTTCAAAGTCAGGGAATAACAAACCGGCTTTTGGCGTTAATAGAAAGTTACCTAATGTATTGAAATGAAAGTTACCCGTGTAATCAGGAATCGTCAGTGTGTCGTCATTATCGACACGGATAAAACCGGGTCTACCACCGCGATGTGAGACGTCAACGCCTTCATTGATGTTTGCATTTTCGTTATCAGTTTTTACATGGCTGGCCACAAAAAATGTATCGCTATTACGTATGAATGTTTTGGTTTTTTCATCAAACGCTGTTATCGATGTTACCGTGGGTTTACTCTGTTCTCCTTCAACTTTAATCAATTCGCGCATCTGAATGTACTGCGGACAATTACCAAAAGCCTGATCCACTTCGATTTCGATAGCATTTTTGTTGACACCTGTTATATGCCCGGCAAGCCGGTTGCGACGACGGGTTGAAAGTTCTATACCGAGTAGTCCGACACGTATACGAGTGTTTTTGTGTTGTTGCAGTAATTCTGCGAAGGGCTCACCGGTGATCGGTTTACTGTTTATGGTGAGTTTTTTGTTGTTTTCTGAAGTAATAAAACCGGCGTCATTGACTAACACCGTTGCCCACGGCCAGCCTTTTATGTCTGCGTGGCCAAGCAAAATAAAAGGCAAGTGTTGATAAAACTCTCGGTGTTGTTCAGGCATAAAACTTGTAATCACCTGTTTGCCAAATCGTTCCATCGATTCTCGAACTCCCATGCGAGTCTAGATCTGCTGCTCACCTGCGTGGAAGTGTGAGTTTGTTGTTATCACATATTCTTTACTGGCTATATTTTTTCTCATGAGTTTTGTCTCATTGATGTGCCTGAATAAATACCATGAAATACTAAGCTGTTGTTATCGATAAACTCATAACAGGTTAGTAATCATTACTGTAAAACAGTTTTTAAGTCGTTAGGTCTGACGCCGTTGCCTGCATAGGGCAGAACCCGGGTAAAGCTTCAACACGCGCCAACCACGCGCGTATATTAGGATAATCGTCGAGTAAAACATTGCCTTCAGGTGCGTGCGCGATATAGGTGTAATCAGCAATATCGGCGATAGTCGCATGCTCACCTGCTAACCAGTCGCGACCTTGCAGATGGGTTTCCAACGTTTGCAGTAATGCATGCGCACTTCTTATTGCCGCTTCAGCATCCAGTGAAGCACCAAACACCGTGACCAGTCGTGCGGCAGCCGGGCCATGAGCAATTTCGCCGGCAGCGACAGATAAAAAGCGTTGCACCTCAGCGGCTTCTTCGGCGCCAAGGGGTAACCATTGGCGTTTTGAGTCATATTTGGAAGCCAGATAAATCAAAATTGCATTTGAATCAGCGAGTGTAATCGGACCGTCTTCAAGAACAGGTACCTGTCCGAAAACGTTTTTTTTCAAAAAGCTGGGTGTTTTATGTTCGCCTTTTGCTAAATCAACAGTTATGATTTTTGCGTCCAGACCAAGAATTGAAAGAAAATTTTCAACACGGTGAGAATGGCCAGAGAGTGGGTAGCGAAAAAGTTTAATAGTAGACATGTTTTTTAAACCTCATTGTTCAATAAAAATTTTATTAACGAAAACAGTAGTGTGTTCGTTAATAGCTAAATTGCAGATGTTGTGCCAAGTTTTTTTGGTGAGATTAACTGCTTGTTAAATATGATTTTATTTGAAATGTGATGAGAATAAATGGCGTATGAATATTCGTAAATAACGAATATTCAATAGTGCTTTTACGAAAAAACGTGCGTGAAGTATTTCAAATGCCACTAATATCATGCATTTTTGTACATAATGTCATGCGAAGTGAAAGGAAATTGAGAAAACATTTACTCAGCGAACGGTCTAAAGAAAAAAGCTAATTAATCTTTACATTATGTTGCTATTGGTGGAATATCGCCTGGGCTTTTTTGTTAAAAGCCGCATAATATCTACTTTTTTAACTTTGGTTTTAAATGGAGAGATTACAGTTGGATGATAGTGCTATGCAAATAAAGCCTGTCCATTCCATTCTGCAACAATACTACGTAGTGTAATTAGTTGTAAATACAGTAATCGAGAGATTTTAAAATAACAATAATTTAAGGGGATTAAAAATGAAAACGTTTGTAATCTTACTTGCTATCTTGATCTCTACAGCTTTTTCTATTTCACACGCAAAGAGTACAAGTGACCCATTCGTGAAAGGTCAAATTTGGCAGGGTTGGTATGATTGTGGCGAAGGAAAAACCAAACTTAAGTTAACCATTACCGAGGCAAGCAGTTCGAACGCAAGCTCTAGCAAAAGACAGAGCGTCAGCGCAATCTATGATTTTACTACGCTAAAAGGTGTAAATGGTGCATTTAATACGATAGGACGATTTAGATCGGGAACGCAAAAAGCAATTTTCATGCCTAAAAGTTGGATTAAGAAACCACCAGGTTATGCAAAAGTAAAATTCCAAGGAGTTATTAGCGATGATGGTAAAGAGTTTAGTGGAAAAATTATCTACCGTGGTTGTAAAAATTTCAGACTATTCTCACCCGACAGTGACTTTTCATCTAACCCAAGTAAATATGACACGCCTAAAACAGTTAACAGCGAAAAAAATAAAAATCAAGCCCCTGGTTTTGAAGAATTATTGGTAAAACATAATCAGCAATCAAAAGCGCAGAAGAACACCAAAGTTGCTGTCAATAGTCATGCAAAATCTTCGTACAGATTTGAACAAAACCGGCCGCCGTCTCGTGGATCGCATAGTGTCTATATGCATTTTGATACGCTAAAAGATCTTGCAATAGTATCCAATGAAATTGATGATATTGTAAAGGCAGACTTGATGAAACGCGCACAGCAAAGCGGCAATACAAGAAGGCTAGGCGGGCAATATAATTTTTTTGTTAACGGTAAAGAAATCGAATGGAGAAGGTATAAATACAACAACAATAAAGGGTGGGGTCCTGTTATTGGGGTAGCGTTAGAAGTTGTTAAAAAACGTAAAAATTCTAGCCGTCGTCAAAAGGTAAAAGAAACTTTTACGCACTCAATAATTAATCAAGCTTCAACGCTAGCTAATTCGCCTACAGAATTAGCATCGCTGTTTAATCTAGGGTTTTCCGAAACCGGTTCGATACCTACAGCATACAAGTTTGAAGAAACGAATAAGAGGCCAACCAGTAGTGAGAAATGGTACAAGAAAAAGAAGTTCATTATGAAAGGAGTTTCCTACTCTATTGAAGTTAAAGTCGATAATTTTGAGCGTTTAATAGAAGACAGAGAAAATCTCGCTAGGTATGCGAAACTTGATCTAATCAAAAGAGTTGGTAAAGAGCAATTCGATAAAATAAGTGGGTTTTACTGGTTTAAATCTGATGCTAAAAACAAACGATATGTTCATGTTAATTTACATAAACGTGCTGGTGGTGGATTTCATGAGCGCATAACTTTGGCTCTATTAGATACCCTGGCCACGGGTAGCGAAGCGAATTTTCTCAAACGATATCGCATGAGTAAAGCGATGTTTATTGCTGAACAAAATGGGAATAAGGAGAAGATTAACGCTCTCAAAAATAGCAGAATCGCAGATGTCGAATCCATGTTGCCTTCTAACAGTGTGGAGCTTGAAATTGCTTCTAAACTAAATAAGGTACAAAAACTACCTATTCTCTACATCAACGAATCGCGTAAATGGGATCTCATTGGAGGCTTTTCTCGTCAAGAAATTACCAGAAAAGCAGTCGACAAATACGGCTTCCCAATGAATGCTCCGTTGTCATCAAAGCAAATCATCACTAAAAAAAGAGAGCTTGTTCAACTAATTGAAGACTTGGGAAGCAAGGGTAAACAATTCGAAAAATCGGCACCTAGAGTTAAAATTGGATATTCCAGCATTGTTAAACTGCCGACGCATCAGCAAAAGCAGCTTTCAGAACAAGTACTTTATCCAGCAATTATGGAAATCCAATCAAAGACTATCGAATTGCTTTCTAGAMTACCAAGAACCGTAAAAGGACTCGATGAAGCATTCGAAATTAATAAATGGTTGTTCTCAGTCGAGAACGACTACAGGGGGCATTGGAATAAATTAATGGAAGCAAGCTCTAACCCGGGTGGTGGAGCCTGGCAGCCAAATGCCTTGTGTGAAAATATTTCTACGAGGCAACAACTAGCGCTCGGACCTAAAACAGGTCGCTGCTTCTTTGAGGTGACTTATAGTTCGAGATTACTACGAGATGTGTGGCGAATTCAATATATGCGAAAGATTGATAAATTGATCAGCCAGAAAATAGAAAAGAACGGTGCGGATTTATATAGAAAAGCATTCTTGCTTGCTTATGATTTGAGGGGGCAAGATTTTGATTACCATGCGCAATCAAAATTTGCCAATTTTAATGCTTCACTTGCAAGAAGCAATGAAAGATGTCTTTTTGAAAATTGTTCATCACAACTGACTAAATTGTTGTTTTCTGAATATAGCGGAAAACAGCTTTCTAACGAGAAAAAAAATAATTATTTAACATCGTTGGAAAATAAGTCAAAAGAATTACTTAACCGCTGGACTGCTAGCAGCGGGCAATCAAAACGTGATCGCTATTCAATTCAATCTGATATTATTTCTTATTCAAGAGAAGTAGCAAAAAATATTTTGATTAAGCTTTCTAATTCCGCAGCCAAAGAGTTGGGCACTATTGGTAAAAACGATACCAAAGCATATAAAAACTGGCACACCAAAACGGCTAAGCCTATTCGAAAACTAGCGGTTGTTTGGAAAGAACTATGGGATATTGGGTTTGGACTTGGTAGAAAAGAGAGCGCACTTAGTGCACTAGGTTTGCAGAATGAACAAACAAGATATATCCAGGCAGCAGGTGGRTCACCGTTTGTTGATATCGCCGAAATACTTTATGACGCTCAATATAAGTGGGTAACAAAATCGGAAAAAGGAACTTCGGCTGACGCAACGGTTAAGTTTCCTACAGGCTGGAGTTCTTCAGGAAACTATCAGCAACCTAAGCGTCCTCGACGCCACTACGCGCAGTTAATGACCCCGCCGGAATTATTCTTTGAATCCATTGGGCATCATATTGGACAAGCTTCAAGTGCACTCGTATCCTATGGTTCGCAAATTGCGCAGCTCCAGAATAAAATCACAAAATCACGAAAGGCGTTTTTTAAATGTCTTCCAAATTGTAAAGAATTGCAAACTAAAAGAGCTATTTATTCAAAAGCGCTCATAGAAAAAGACATCTATTTTCTTGAAATATCCGGTAGGAGTGGTTCATTAGTAAACAAGGGATCTCAAAACATGTCAACGGTGATGGAAGCAATGACGGGAAGTAGAGGGTTTACTTTGGTTGATGGTGGAATACCAAAAGTTTGCTATGGATATTTTGACAAGTGGCTATCAAAATTTGGTGAGACTCATGGACAAGATGGAACAACCGAGATTGATGCTATGTTTGGTGCAATTCGGAAAATGACAACAGGAGATTTCTCGGGATTAAAAGAGCAAGGTTTCAAATTGATTCAAAAACAGCAAGAGGCCTTCGCTAAGTCAGCTACTGAATATCGTAAATATCAAGTTTGTAGAGACCAATACGAGTTTGATCGTTATGAAAAGTAAGCTTCTTGGAGAAAAGAAAGGGTAAAGTAACCGTATAGAGTGTAGTAGCTAGATTAAAGGTGACGGAGGGATTTAAAATTAACCAATAACGAGATTAAAGGTATTTAACGCAACATAGCATCTAGTTGATCAGCTATTACGGCCCAATCAGCATCTTCGTCTTTTACCTGTTTTAAAAAAGACGCTTGAGAAGAACTCCAAAAATCAGCATCATGCAATTTTACATTGCGCGGCAATGCACTATGTTCATTTATAAAACCTTCGATCGCTTCATCTGAACTGTCGAGACCTAATTGATCAAACAGAGAAACG
>NVSH01000102.1 GCA_002401185.1 Gammaproteobacteria bacterium
GAAAAGAAACTAGCGGGCTTAATTAGCCACATTAAATAAACCAAAGTGGCTCACTTTTCAGTTGATGGAGTGGCTCAGTTTTCGGGCGTTGTTGACATTTTTTGAACATATTGAGCGTTAATATGTTCACTGCCGCACAGGCAGCTTAGAAAATCCGAATAAAAATCGACTTCAATATCTAACGGTTCACTGCCGCACAGGCAGCTTAGAAATTTTTACGCGGCTACCGTAGCGGCTATCTATAGTTCACTGCCGCACAGGCAGCTTAGAAAAATTTCAAACGAATACTGTGTTGGCGCCGTATGTTCACTGCCGCACAGGCAGCTTAGAAAATTAGTATCGACGGTAAAACCCTCACCACCAGGTTCACTGCCGCACAGGCAGCTTAGAAATTTACATGGCGGGTTTCTTTGGCCCTTCAATGGTTCACTGCCGCACAGGCAGCTTAGAAAGATGTATTCGGCGAGAGTTGAAGCAGGTCTTAGTTCACTGCCGCACAGGCAGCTTAGAAATGTTACGCGCGCTACTGCGCTTACATCTACGGGTTCACTGCCGCACAGGCAGCTTAGAAAAAACCGTTATTTGAAGGAAGGTATTCTTCATCGTTCACTGCCGCACAGGCAGCTTAGAAAAAATATCCCTAAATTAGCCAACGTTCTTGTACGTTCACTGCCGCACAGGCAGCTTAGAAATAGACGATGCGCTCTATTTGTTTAGCGGCATGGTTCACTGCCGCACAGGCAGCTTAGAAATCTCATAAACTCAGTGTTCTCCAATTCATCTAGTTCACTGCCGCACAGGCAGCTTAGAAATTAAAACCAGACAACATAAAATATAAAAACAAGTTCACTGCCGCACAGGCAGCTTAGAAAGATGAAGGTTTTGAAGACTTTAAGCAGATGTTGTTCACTGCCGCACAGGCAGCTTAGAAAGAAAGACACAACGCACATGAAGTATCTTTATTGTTCACTGCCGCACAGGCAGCTTAGAAAAACGCCCGAAATAACAGGTATATCTTCGACTTGTTCACTGCCGCACAGGCAGCTTAGAAAAACAACGCGACGACTGTCGTTTGATAGAAAATGTTCACTGCCGCACAGGCAGCTTAGAAATCATAAAGTGCCGCTTTATACGCATCCTTTGTGTTCACTGCCGCACAGGCAGCTTAGAAATAAAGCGAGTTTGTTGGCTGTATCACTCTTAAGTTCACTGCCGCACAGGCAGCTTAGAAAATCATCTGACGTTCCAAAATTGCTAACAAATTGTTCACTGCCGCACAGGCAGCTTAGAAATAATCCTGCTTTATGGGGCGACACATCAAGTTGTTCACTGCCGCACAGGCAGCTTAGAAACCGTTAACCAGCAGGTAACAGTGCCGCTATTTGTTCACTGCCGCACAGGCAGCTTAGAAAGGATATACGCATTAGCAACAATCGCGCCCCAAGTTCACTGCCGCACAGGCAGCTTAGAAAATCATGCCCTTTGTCGTTGTAATCATTAACCTGTTCACTGCCGCACAGGCAGCTTAGAAAAATACCTATGATGCAGCGTTCGTCACGTTAATGTTCACTGCCTCAGATAATACATTAAATGTACTATCTGAGGCAGTATGCAAAAGAGTCGGTTAAGCACAGCGAAACAACGTAAATTAATTGAGCATTTTGTTGCAGGCACAACGGCTAGATGCGCTGCTGATCTGGTTGTTGTTAACCCTAAAACAGCTGCCTATTATTATCACCGACTACGTGAAATAGTTGCTTACAAATTGTCACAAGCATCCGATGAATTTTTATCGGGCGAAATTGAAGTTGATGAATCATATTTTGGCGGGCATCGTAAAGGAAAACGTGGTCGCGGTGCGGCTGGAAAAGCGCATGTATTTGGCATTTTAAATGCGTGGTGGCAAGGTTTATACGAAAGTTATACCGGATGCTAAGGCAGGTACTTTAATGCCAATCATCCGAGAAAAAGTCACACCAGACAGCATTGTTTATTCAGATTATTGGCGTGGTTATAATGTGCTTGATGTGTCCGAGTTTAAGCACTATCGAATTAATCATTCAAAGTTGTTTGCTGACAAGCATAATCACATTAACGGAATAGAGAATTTTTGGAACCAGGCGAAGCGTCATATGCGTAAATTTAATGGTGTTCCAGAGTTACGTTTAGCTTCGTAAAACAGCTTAGAAAAATTAGCAACGTTGTAAGAGTGAACACATGGCAACACCGGCAGTTTTGAAACGCATCATCATTCTGCGAATTGCCTGTTTCTACTATAAAAAACCATGCGGTTATGTCATGCAAGACTTTTCCCTCTGGTCGAAATGACAATTAATCAGAGCCCCTTAGCTATTTACCAACGCAGCATTATCAGGCAAGACGTATTTTTTATAGACGCCTTTATTAAAACTCTATGTATTGAATTTACTTTATTTTACGGATTTATTCGCGTGTTTCTAAGGTGTGGTTAGGGTATAATTACCTGCTTTTTATTAAGTTACTAAAGCGCCAAGCGGGGATTAATATGCGAATAATCGAAGAAGCCTTAACCTTTGATGATGTTTTRYTGGTTCCTGCGCATTCCACGGTAATGCCTAAAGATGTCTCTTTGCAGACCAAAGTCACACGCGAAATCACACTTAACATTCCACTGTTGTCTGCTGCCATGGACACGGTCACTGAGTCACGTCTGGCTATTGCGCTGGCGCAGGAAGGTGGCCTGGGTATCGTCCATAAGAATCTATCCCCTGAAGAGCAGGCCGCTGAAGTTAATACGGTGAAAAAGTATGAAAGTGGCGTAATCACACAGCCAGTTACTGTCTCTCCTGAGATGACGGTTCGTGATGTGATGGCCTTGCGCGAGCGATATAAAATATCCGGTATGCCGGTGGTTAACGGTGACGAGTTAATCGGCCTGGTGACCAGCCGTGATGTGCGTTTTGAGATGGGGCTGGATAAACCGGTTACCGAAGTTATGACGCCGAAAGATAAGTTGGTTACAGTAAAAGAAGGCGCGTCCAAGCAGGAAGTTTTGTCACTTTTACATGAGCATCGCATTGAACGTGTATTGGTGGTTAACGATAACTTTCAATTGCGCGGTATGGTTACGGTAAAAGATATTCAAAAATCGACCGATTTCCCCAATGCAGCAAAAGATAAGGAAGGCCGTTTGCGTGTCGGTGCGGCCGTTGGTACCGGTGAAGGTACAGAAGAGCGTGTTGATGCACTGGCTAATGCCGGTGTCGATGTCATCGTGGTTGATACTGCTCACGGTCATTCACAGACGGTGCTTGATCGCGTGGCCTGGGTAAAGAAAAACTATTCGCACATACAGCTTATCGGTGGCAACATCGCCACAGGCGCGGCGGCTAAAGCACTGGTTGATGCGGGTGCGGATGGCGTAAAAGTAGGTATTGGTCCCGGTTCGATCTGCACTACACGGATCATCGCTGGCGTTGGCGTTCCTCAAATTTCAGCAGTGTCGAACGTGGCGGCTGCGCTTGAAGGCACAGGTGTGCCACTGATAGCGGATGGCGGTATTCGTTACTCAGGTGATATGGCGAAAGCTATCGTTGCCGGTGGTCACTGTATCATGGTCGGCGGTATGCTTGCCGGCACAGAAGAAGCGCCGGGTGAAGTTATCCTGTATCAGGGGCGTTCTTATAAAGCTTACCGTGGTATGGGTTCTATCGGTGCCATGAAGCAAGGTTCAAGTGATCGTTATTTTCAGGACAGCTCAGAAGGCAGTGAGAAACTGGTGCCGGAAGGTATCGAAGGACGGGTCGCGTATAAGGGGCCGATGGGCACTATCGTGCATCAGATGATGGGTGGTCTGCGTTCCAGTATGGGTTATGTCGGTTGTAAAGATTTGGATGAGATGCGCACCAAGCCTGAGTTTGTCCGTATATCCGGTGCCGGTATGTCCGAGTCGCACGTACATGATGTGACCATCACCAAAGAAGCGCCTAATTACCGGTCTACTTAAAAAAATATAGAACCACAGAGGCACAGAGGGCACAGAGAAAAAATCTTTAGAATTTATTTCGCGCCGTCGGCGCAGTTAATACAATAAAAACTCTGTGTCCTCTGTGTCCTCTGTGTCCTCTGTGCCCCTGTGGTTAAAGTTTCTTTAATCTTTAAATTGTTTAAATAACACACTATGCATAATATTCATTCTGATCGAATTTTAATTATTGATTTTGGTTCGCAATATACTCAGCTGATTGCGCGTCGCGTACGAGAAGCCGGCGTATACAGTGAAGTTCATCATACTGGCATGACCACCGATGAGATAAAGGCGTTTAATCCCAAAGGCATTATCTTGTCTGGCGGGCCAGAATCAGTAACGGCTGACGATACTTTGGTTGCACCGCCGTATGTGTTTGAAGCCGGTGTACCAGTATTAGGTATCTGTTATGGCATGCAGACCATGGCGGCGCAACTCGGTGGCAAGGTGGGTACGTCGACGCATCGTGAATTTGGCTATGCCCAGGTTCGTGCCCGTAACCACAGTACGCTGCTAAAAGATATCGAAGACCATGTCACCGATGAAGGTTTCGGTATGCTGGATGTGTGGATGTCACACGGTGATAAGGTTGAAAAACTGCCTGAAAACTTCAGCCGTATCGCTAGCTCGGACAATGCGCCGATTGCTGGTATGGCGGATGAGTCGCGTCATTTTTATGGCTTGCAGTTTCACCCTGAAGTTACTCACACCAAACAAGGCCAACGTATCATCGAGCGATTTGCACATGATATTTGTGGCTGTGGTTCTAACTGGACGGCGGGTAATATTATTCAGGATAACATCGAACGTATCCGTCAGCAGGTAGGCAGTGACGACGTCATTTTAGGCCTGTCTGGCGGTGTTGATTCTTCGGTGGTTGCCGCTTTATTGCATCAGGCGATCGGCGACCAGCTGACTTGTGTGTTTGTTGATAATGGTCTGCTACGTCATCACGAAGGTGACCAGGTGATGGCGACGTTTTCTGAAAACATGGGCGTTAAAGTTATCCGTGTCGATGCAGAGCAACGTTTCCTCGACGAGTTAAAGGGTGAAGATGACCCGGAGAAAAAACGCAAGATTATTGGCAGGGTATTCGTTGAAATCTTTGAAGAAGAGTCCAATAAGTTAAACAATGCCAACTGGTTGGCGCAGGGCACGATATACCCGGACGTTATCGAATCGGCCGACAGTAAAAATTCACAGCTGATTAAATCACACCATAATGTTGGTGGCTTGCCAAAAAACATGCGTTTAAAATTAATTGAGCCGTTACGCGAACTGTTTAAAGATGAGGTGCGCAAGATCGGTGTCGAACTCGGTTTGCCTTCAGACATGGTGAATCGTCATCCTTTTCCTGGGCCAGGACTAGGTGTACGTATCTTAGGTGAAGTAAAAAAAGAGTATGCCGATTTATTACGCCTTGCCGATTTTATTTTTATCGAAGAACTCTATAAAAATGATTTGTACGATAAAGTCAGTCAGGCATTTACTGTTTTTCTCCCCGTTAAATCGGTAGGTGTCATGGGTGATGGTCGTCGCTACGACTACGTGGTTGCACTTCGCGCCGTTGAGACCATTGATTTCATGACCGCGCGATGGGCGCATCTGCCGTACGATTTTCTAGGACATGTTTCAACGCGAATTATCAATGAAGTGGATGGGATATCACGCGTTACCTACGATATTTCTGGTAAACCCCCAGCTACCATTGAGTGGGAGTAGGGTTTTGAAGAAATTGAACCGCAGAGGCACAGAGACGCTGAGAAACACATATATTTATCGTGTTGTTGGCACCATAACAAATTAACACTCTGCGTCTCCGCGGTTAAGTATTTTTATGACTGAAAATAATCACCAGCATTGGATGCAAAAAGCCATTGAGCTTGCACATAAAGCGGAAGCCGCTGGTGAAGTTCCTGTCGGAGCCGTTCTAATAAAAGATAATCAGTTAATTGCCGAAGGTTGGAATCAGCCGATCATAAGTCACGATGCTACCTCCCACGCTGAAATTATGGCAATGCGAGCAGCCGGCAAAAAACTCAATAACTACCGTTTGATTGATACCACCCTGTACGTTACCCTGGAACCGTGTTCGATGTGCGTTGGCGCGATGATTCATGCGCGTGTGGCGAAAGTTGTCTATGGTGCAGCTGAGCCTCGAACGGGTGCGTTGGGCGGTGCTTTTAATCTATTAAAAGCAAACCAACACAATCATAGTTTTGAAGTGGTTTCAGGTGTGTTAGCAGAAGAGAGCAAAAACCTGTTGCAGCGTTTTTTTAAATCCCGCCGCAAATGACGAGTGATAACATGGGAGGGTTTTTCGAGGCCAACCTGTTGGTGTTTTTCCTAAGGATGTTTTATTTTTTTTCGTTAAATTCTTGC
>NVSH01000103.1 GCA_002401185.1 Gammaproteobacteria bacterium
TAGGCGGCTGGACTTATTTTATCAAAGATAGATTAAAATTCTATTTGGGTGGGTAATTCTGAGTAAATTGTCGTGAATACATAAAGGCCAGAATTAAAAAAATATTTAGTACTTTGTTGTTTTCTGGAATATACTCTTATGAAATGTAGCCACGTGCTACGCTAAACCATGAGATTAAATACTGCTATGATAAAAACTCTATTGCCCTTATTTTTGATAAATATACTTTTACATTGTTCAACTACTCTCTTGGCTGAAGATAAGAGAAATTTTATTATTGAATTTCAACAACAGCCATTGTCCATTGTGTATGGCAGTGCGCTGAAATCAAATTCTGCTGAAGTTTTGAAGAGTGAATTGAGATTGGCACATTTAAACCTTATTGATACATTGGCGAAAAAACACAATAAGWYMMAGYMMYCTTWTSWAYWWAAAMAYGAWWRYWTTTANWGCYTKCRACKGSRTWKCASYAGYAWYRWKYMKKKWCRMAGCCAGATGGCTTRAAAAACAAGTTCGGGTTAAATCCATCGGTTTAGAAAAATACTATAAAGTTAATACTGATATCGGCCCTGAATGGATAGGTGCTCGACCCGTTTGGGAAGGGATGGCTTTAGATACACCAGCMAATAAAGGTGAAGCGGTGGTTGTGGGTATAATTGATACYGGYATCAACCCCTCTCATCCATCTTTTCAGGCTGTATCCCAATCGGGAACAGCTAATCAATACACCCACATAAATCCACGCGGAACAACATTAGGCTTGTGCAACTCACAAACCTGTAATGCTAAATTAATAGGTATTTACGATTTTACKGATGAAGGCACCGCTGGCATAGATTCAGTTGGACATGGGTCACATGTGGCGGGGATAGCTGCAGGTAATTTTTATACCRCCAATCATTTGGGTCTGAATTTTACTGTATCAGGTGTAGCCCCCAGAGCCAATATTATTTCCTATAAAGCCTGCTTTTTTAGTCAGGAAACYTCAGGTGGACGTTGTGCTTCAAGCGCTTTATTGGCGGMTATTGATCGGGCAACAGCTGATTTAGTTGATGTGGCAAATTATTCCATTGGTTCTGAAACACCTTGTTCTCCCTGGGGAGGACTGGATAATAMTGRAGGCTGGTGTGGCAAYTTCACTAATGGACTGGAAGCCCGTGCCATGCTCAATGCCCGCAGTGCAGGCGTGTTATTTGTTGTGTCTGCTGGTAACTCAGGGCCGGCTCCTGCTACAGTTGGTTATCCTGCTATTGCTCCGTGGGTGATTGCTGCGGCAAACTCTACTCATTCCCGACAATTACAAAGCTCGGTTGTTGATTTTAGCGGTSGAGTATTTGATTTAGACGATTTAGTTGGAGCCAGTGCGAGCACCGGAATTGGGCCATTAAAAATAGTACATGCCAAGGATTTTGGCAATGCACTGTGTGGACAAGGTAATCCTGAATTGAAAACCCGATGCAGCGGCAGCGGCAATGATGTCTTAACGGGTCAGAGCAATCCTTTTCCTCTTAATACTTTTAATGGTGAAATTGTTGTGTGCAACCGAGGATCATATGGGCGGGTAGAAAAAGGYTTTAATGTAAAACAATCTGGWGCAGYTGGATATATATTGGCTAATACTGTGGGTGAGGGAGAAAGTATTGTGGCTGATGATCATTGCCTGCCAGCTACTCATTTGGGTAATGAAGATGGTTCAAAACTTCGTGACTGGCTGGATGAGGGTGCGGATCACCAGGGGCGCATTACTGGGCAGTTACTTGTCTATGATGAGAGTCTGGGTGATGTGATGAACTCCAGCAGTTCGCGTGGTCCTGTTGAAATTGTCTTTAATACAAATGGTGCCAGTACTGTTGCCCAACACCCGCAAAATTTTATGAAACCCAATCTTTCAGCACCAGGAACTTCAATATTTTCAGCCGCTGGWAATGCTGCGGAATTGGCAACATTATCTGGCACATCAATGTCAGCTCCGCATATCACGGGTGCTGTTGCTCTGCTTAAATCTGCACATCCAGGTTATGCTCCTGCGCAACTTGAGAGTTCGCTTATTTTAACTGCTGATAGTACCCAAATGCTAAAAGAAGATAAGGCCACAAAGGCTAATTTTGCCGATCATGGGGCAGGGCGAACCCGAGTTGATCTGGCCATAAGTAATTCTCTTTATTTTGATGTAAGCAGGCAAGAGTTCATCAACGCTAACCCTCAAAATGGTGCCGATATATCACAATTAAACTTACCACAACTGGTTAATGATAATTGTTATCCATCCTGTGATTTTAGCAGAAAAGTGAAACTACTCAGTAGTTTTAATGTGGTTGATCCTGTCTGGACTGTTTCAACGGAACAAAGCAACGGCTTAAGTATCACCGTGACCCCCAGTAGCTTTGATTTTTCTAACAGCAATGAAATTAGTTTAAATATTAATGTTAATACAACTGCCAATGATGTGATTGGTGACTGGGCTGAGGCTAAGATATTGTTTACGGTTAATTCCAGTACAAACTCCCCTCCACATTTAGACTCGATCAGCCCATCGGTTAGTAAACTGCCCGTTGCTGTTTATGTTCCCGCTGGGGATTATCCATCTATTATTGAAGAACAGTCACAGAAAAGGCATGGGCGATTTAACGTGCAATTAAACAATATTGCTGCCATGACAGATGCAAGCTTTAAAGGACTGGGTATGGTTGTGCCACAGGTTGACAGTATGTTTTTATCGGCTGACTCAAATAACTCTGCATTTGATGATGATGGTGTTTATGAAACTTCAGGATCATCATTTAGTTTGCTTGAAATCAATACAGAACAGTTGGCAATGATAGTTGAATCCAACAGCAGTGCTAACACTGGTGCTGATCTCTATGTTGGTAAGGATCTGAACATAAACAGTACACCGGATGAAAGAGAGATACTCTGTCAGGATAAAGGTTTTACCCAGAGTAAAAGCTGTGTGTTGAAAAATGTAAAACCAGGCAAATACTGGATTATGGTAAATAATAATCGCAATAATGGCTCTGCTACCATAACCACAGAACGAGCACTTTTTTCTGCCGAGAATATTGCGCAGAAGGCGCAGTTTAGAACATCGGCTAATCTACAACAGGGCACAGGTTTATATATCAAAGCAGCGGTTAATGTTCAGTCGAGTACCWCTTTAGAAGTGCTTTATGAATTACCTCCTTTACGCTCTGATAGTGGTAATTACTATGGGCTTATKKCYGYTSKWKCWWAYYMYGWYTSTWTTSRWWAKWCRGYTMWKRWTCYRKTRWMWNATAAYSGCMWYAAACYYYWKTRMTSMWAMRMTCTWTTCCTTAAATAACGAAGTGGCAGAGTTTAACTATATGCAAGGTCAAAGTTTATCAGACATGTATATTGATACAGGTATTAATGCCAGTGAAATTGTCCTTACAAGTTATGAAGTTGCTTATGCTGTTAACTTTTATCGCACTTCTTTTGATTTTGATCCGCTCAAMATCAAACCSGATTTATCTGCTTTGGTTCCTGAGTTTACAACTCAATCTTCTGTTGTTCCATCAGATACTATACCCTCTATAAATTTTCATCAGGTACAATTTGACACCAGTGAATTTCCCCCTTCCAGATGGTATGTAGAAGTGACTCCCTTGCTGACTGAAAATTCACAGGCAGCATCTGACTATTTTGCCATGGATGCAGTGGTTGAGTATTTGTCAGCTGGATTGATTGAACCWAATCAGAGTCTTTGGTTTAATCCATCCAGAAGTGGTTGGGGAATAGATTTAAGTCAGTCACTATCATCACAGGCAGTCACATGGTATCGGTACAATGATGATGGCACTAAACCCACCTGGTTTCAAGCCAATGGAGCCCTTACGGCTCAAAATCAGTGGCAAGGGGATATGAGTCTGGTCAGGTGGAATGGCAGTRCCCCAAAACTTRAAGTMTTTGGTAGTATATCAATGGTCTATACGGGTAAAAATACTGGGGTGATTTCAATTTCCATGCCAGATAGAACCTATTCTGAACCACTGGTTTCACTTTCTTCACCAGATAATAATTGCCCTGAAGTCAACGAAACTGAGTTACTTGATATTACAGGTCTGTGGTTTTTGCCTTTACAATCGGGTTTTGGCAGTACTATACTAGCTACCGAAACAACTGAGACCACAGTTTTTTATTTTTATGATGATTCTGGTCTGCCAACCTGGGCGATTGGCGYAAGGGATTTRGGCGATAATGACACAATTATGAATCAGGTAAATAACGGCTTTTGTCCTGATTGCGAATTTTCTGTGATAAACCAACRGGAAATAGGTACAATACAAAACCAGTATTTATCTGAATCAACGGGCAATATTGTTGCTGATGTGCAATTATTATCCCCTTTATCGGGTCATTGGCAGAGTAGYGGAGCTTCTGTAAAGCTCAATAAAAACTTTGGTTGCATTATTGATAATAACAAATAAATGTAAGTGTTCAGTATGTTTGTTCTGATTGATGTGGTGTTGATTCATAAGCTTATAAAAGCAAAGATGTTTTAGTCAATAGCTGGCAGTGATTTCCCGCTGAACAATTACCAATAAACAATTACCAATAAACTATAATAAAATCATAGGAAAATAAATGTTCAAATTAATAAAGTATGTACTTGTGTTGTTATTACCCTTGCAAGTCATTGCAATAGAAGGCATGTGGCAACCAAACCAATTGTTGGACTTGGCTGATGATGTTAAAAGTAAAGGTTTAGAGATCCCAGTAAAAAATATTTCTGACTTGGATAAGCACCCAATGACGGCAATGGTTTCATTGGGTTTTTGTTCGGCATCATTTGTTTCGGATACGGGATTGATTATTACTAATCACCATTGTGCCTATCGTGCCATCCAATATAATTCAACACAGGAAAATAATCTTATTGATAATGGTTTTTATGCCAATGAATTAAAAGATGAGTTAGCAGGCGGGCCAGGTTTGTATATTTATGTTACTGAAGATATCAGTGATGTTAGCGATCAAATTATTAAAAAACTCGATGGCTTACATGGGCGCAGTCGCTACGATAGAATGGATGCATTAAAAAAACAATTAATAAATAAATGTGAAACAAAAGAAGTCTACCGTTGCAGCGTACGTACATTTCATGGAGGATTGAAATTCTCCCTAATCAAACAACTACAAATCAAAGATGTTCGTTTGGTTTATGCGCCAGCAGATGCGATTGGCAAATATGGTGGTGACATTGATAACTGGATGTGGCCACGACACACGGGCGATTTTTCTTTTMWWCGKKCMTRNTKWYGYAAAAAATGGTGATTCTGTAGAATTTTCAAAAGATAATGTGCCTTACCAGTCTCAGTCTTTTCTGGAGGTCAGTAAAAAGGGTTTAAAGGCAGGYGATTTTGCCATGGTGCTTGGTTATCCTGGTCGTACTTATAGACACAAATTAGCTGAAGAAATTGATTCATCAGTCTTGTGGTTTTACCCAAAAGTTATCAAAAAYTATTCCACATACATTGAATTAATTGAAAAAGAATCAAAGAGTCGTCCAGAAGTGGCGATAAAATATGCCAGCAAAATGGCTGGTATCAATAACTACATGAAGAACTCTGAAGGAATGCTGGATGGCTTTAAAAATCCCAAAGCACTGAATGATAAGATTCAGTCAGAAAAAGAATTCAAAGAGTGGTTAATTAAAACGGAGAACAAAACTGCCAGCGATGCGCTGAATCAATTAAAAACTCTGCTTRCTGAAAAAAGACAACACAGAGATAGAAACTTTTACATTGGTCAGGTTAAACGCAGTGACTTGTTGAGTGCAGCGAATAGACTTTACAGGCTTGCCAAAGAAAAAACCAAAACAGATGTCGAAAGAAATAGCCGTTATCAGGAAAGAAACTGGGGAAGAATTAAAAATAGCCTGGAACGCATTAATAAAAGTTTTGACCGTAAGATGGATAGAATTTTACTGCAATATATACTCAATGAATATGCCCAGTTGGCCCATGCAGAAAGGTCAAGTGAGTTTGATAAACTTTTTAATATAAAAGGCGACGAAAAGGATAGCGGTAGGATTAGCATAGAACTGGATAAACTGTATAAAAATTCAAGCTTGGATGTTAAAGATACCAGAATGGCCTGGTTAGACAAAAAACCTGAACAGTTTGAATCTTCAATAGATTCGTTTATACAGCTTGCAGTAGCCATGTATCCCATGAATATGAAAAAAGAGAAAAAGGATGAAATCATGACGGCAAATTTACAAGAGGCACAAATGAACTATATGCA
>NVSH01000104.1 GCA_002401185.1 Gammaproteobacteria bacterium
GCCGCCACCGTCTGATTATAGGAAGTATGCACACGACCGGTTCTGTCATTGACCTGCAATGGTAATTTGTCGGTATACGTCGATTTCAACTTACTCAAACCACGGTGTTCTAAAATCAATTGGGGCAGCGGGTAGTCAGTAGCTAGTTCCTGCAAGACACTTTCTGCGGTCGAATACTGCCCGGTTTTGGTTTTTTTCTGCGCTGGAATTTTGAGCTTTTCGAACAGGATAGCGCCCAATTGTTTGGGTGAAGCCAGGTTAAAGGTTTCACCCGCCTCATCATAGGCTTGCTGCTCGACTTCTTTCATTCGCGCGGCGAGCTGTGTACTCTGCTTTTGCAACATGGCCACATCAATCTTCACGCCATTTTGCTCAATCTTTAACAGCACGGGTAGCAGCGGCAATTCTATTTCTTCATAGACTTTTTTTAATGTCGGCTCTTTCGATAAAAGCTCACTTAATTTCTGATGGATCTGTAGCGTGATATCTGCATCTTCGGCGGCATACGGTCCGGCCTCTTCCAGCGCTATCTGGTTGAAAGTAAGTTGCTTCACGCCTTTGCCGGCGATATCTTCGAAATGAATAGTCTCAACACCTAACAACCGCAAAACCATATCATCCATATTATGGCGCTGGATCGAATCTAGCACGTAAGACTCAAGCATCGTATCCTGCGCGATACCTCTTAAGGTGATGCCGTGGTTAGCCAGTACATGGGCATCATATTTCAGATTTTGGCCGATCTTGTTTTTCTCGGCGTCTTCCAATAACGGTTTCAGTACACCTAATACATCCTGCTCACTAAGCTGGTCGGGCGCGCCCGGATAATCGTGCGCAAAAGGCACGTAAGCGGCTTCGCCTACTTCGACCGCAAACGACACACCGACCACACGCGCTTTCATATAGTCCAGACTGGTAGTTTCGGTATCAAAGGCAAACTGCTTGGCGTCGTTTAGTTTCTGTAGCCAGCGTGCCAGTGAGGCTTTATCGAGAACGGTTTCATAGTTTGCATCTACTTTTTTTTCTACCACCGCACCAATTGCTGTTGCTCCTGTACCTGTACCTGCATCTGACAAATTAGACAACCATGTTTTAAACTCAAGCTCACTATAAATCTGCCGGAGTTTATCCACCTCGGGCAAACGCATGCTCAGGTCTGCAATCACATGCTCGAGTTCGACATCACATTTTATGGTCGTAAGCCGTCGTGACAAAGGCAGCTGATCCAGATTATCGCGCAGACTTTCACCGACCTTACCTTTGATCTCATCGGCATGCGCTACCAGATTATCCAACGTTTCATACTGCTTTAGCCATTTCGCTGCAGTCTTGGGCCCGACCTTAGGCACACCTGGAATGTTATCTGAAGTATCGCCCATCAAGGCCAGATAATCGATGATGGCATTCGGTGGCACATCAAATTTTTTCATCACGCCAGCTTCGTCCATCAACACGTTATTCATGGTATTGATCAATGTCACGTACGGATTAACTAATTGCGCCAGGTCTTTATCACCGGTTGATATCAGGGTATCAATCTTCAACTCGCTGGCGATTTTTGCGTAACTACCGATAACATCATCCGCTTCTACCCCGGGGATGATTATCATCGGAAAACCCAAGGCTTCCACCAGTTCGTATAAAGGTGCAATTTGACTACGCAATTCATCTGGCATCGGTGGTCGATTAGCTTTGTAATCCTTATACATATCATTACGAAATGTTTTACCTTTGGCATCAAACACCACGGCAATATTCTCAGGCTTGTACTCAGTGACCAGCTTGTTGAGCATATTGATAACACCATAAACCGCACCAGTAGGCTGGCCTTTGCTGTTAGTTAATGGCGGCAGCGCATGAAAAGCACGAAAGAGATAAGAAGAACCATCAACCAGAACAAAGGGTGGTTTTTTTTTAGACATCAGGTGTAACCCGTACAGATTATTGACAGGCGATGATTATCGCAAACCGCACGGAGCATTAACAGATATAAATCAGTGATGCAGCCAATCCGAGCAAACAACGTATTTAGTAAATCATGAAGATACGCTAAACTTACCCCCTTGCCCTTGCCGTATTTCCTTTGCCACCATACCAACAGCAGGAACACGCTGAATTATTATGTCTGTTTATACAACCATCGAAAAAGAGCAGCTTGCGATTTTCCTGTCACATTATGAAGTCGGTGAGCTGGACAATTATCAGGGCATAAGCGATGGCATCGAAAACACCAATTATTTTGTCAACACCACACAGGGGCGATTTGTTTTAACCATCTTCGAACATCACAGTTTTGCTGAGATGCAGTATTATCTCAACCTGATGCATCACCTTGCCCACCATAAAGTTCCCAGTGCTAATCCTGTTGCAGACAAAAAGGGTGATTATTTAAGCCTCTTCCACAACAAACCTATCGCCCTCGTCGAACGTCTCGACGGTGGCAGTATTATCGAAACCAGTGTCGATCACTGCGCACAACTTGGTGCTGCCATGGGCAAAATGCATACTGCAGGTTTAGGTTTTTCTAGCGTACAGAGTAATTCGAGAGGCCCCGCCTGGTGCCAACAGACCGCCATCGAGGTACAGGAAAAACTATCTACCGACGAACGCAAACTGCTCGATGATGAGGTAGGTTTTCAACTCGAACAAATGGGCAACGACCGACGACTAGCAGATCTACCGCGGGGGGTTATTCATGCTGACCTGTTTCGCGATAATGCACTTTGGCATAACCATGTGTTCAGCGGCATCATCGATTTTTATTATTCTTGTGATGACGTTTTATTGTACGACCTGGCCGTTACAATCAACGACTGGTGCCTCAATGACGACTTCAGCTTAAACAGAGACAAGGTTACTGCCCTGCTAAGCCATTACCATCAATACCGAACGCTCACGACAAAAGAACAAGAATACTGGCCGACGATGTTACGTGCCGGTGCCTTACGTTTCTGGTTATCGCGTTTATACGACAAACATTTTCCACGCACTGGCGAACTGGTGCACACTAAAAACCCAGATGATTTTAAAAGCATATTATGTGACCGCATTAAAAATGGGGATGATTACCGTGATTACTGGTTCAAGTGACAGGCCCTCGTTAACCTCCATCAAACATTGGTTTTCATGCTAAACAAAATACTCATCAGGATAGAAAATTTTATCGACTGGTCAGGGCGAACGGTCTCCTGGTTGAGTTTAGCACTGGTTTTGGTTACCTTTGTTGTGGTTATCTTACGTTACGTTTTCAATTACGGCTCCATCGCACTTCAGGAAACCACCACCTATTTACACGCCACCATCTTTCTTGTCGGCATGGCCTACACCATGCAACAAAACGCGCATGTACGCGTTGATATCTTCTACTCACGGTTTTCCAAACAGACCAAAGCATGGGTCGATATTTTCGGCGCATTATTTTTATTATTGCCTTTCATGTTTTTTGTCAGCTGGATCAGTTGGCGATATATCAGCGATAGCTGGTCTGTATTCGAAGGTTCGCGTGAAGCCGGAGGCTTACCCGCTGTCTTTTTATTAAAAAGTTTAATCCTGATGATGACCGTACTTTTAAGCCTTCAGGCCGGTACACAAATTGCTCGTAACATTAAAACCATCGTCGCCAGGGGTGATCATTAATGGAATATATGTCACTGTACCTTTTTGCTACCGTCTTTGTTTTTTTATTAATCGGTTACCCGGTCGCTTTTACGCTGGCCGGTACCGCGCTTATGTTCACCGTCATCGGACAAGCAACGGGCACCTTTGACTCCGCTTTCCTGGAAGCATTGCCTAATCGTCTATACGGCATTATTTCAAACCAGATTCTTATTGCCGTGCCATTATTCGTTTTTATGGGTGTCATGTTAGAACGCTCAAAAATCGCTGATGAATTATTAATCTCCATGTCACGCTTATTCGGCAGCTTACGCGGCGGCCTTGGCATTTCCGTGATACTGGTCGGCACCCTGCTCGCTGCCAGCACCGGCATCGTCGGCGCAACGGTCGTCACCATGGGGCTATTGTCATTACCGACCATGTTAAAACAGGGTTATGACCCAAAAATTTCTACCGGTATCATCTGTGCATCAGGCACTCTCGGACAAATTATTCCACCTTCCATCGTCCTGGTCCTACTCGGCGATGTGTTATCCAATGCTTACCAACAAGCACAGTTAGACATGGGTATTTTTTCACCCGAAACCATTTCGGTCGGTGATTTATTCATCGGTGCTTTAATCCCTGGTTTATTACTGGTGACGCTATACATAATATATATCGTCGGCGTGGCTTTGTTTAACAAAGACGCCATGCCCGCTGCTGACGACAACTTTAGTTACGACGCAGAGTTATTACATAGCGTTATTAAACATCTGATACCACCCCTGGCCTTAATCCTTGCCGTACTCGGCTCCATCATCGCTGGCCTTGCCACGCCCACCGAAGCTGCATCTATCGGCGCCGTTGGTGCCATGCTTCTCGCCAAAATAAAAAACAGCTTAAACCTAAAAACCTTGCAGGAAGTCGTTCGTAGTACCACGCGCATCAGCTGTATGGTGTTCATGATCTTAATCGGCGCAGCCTTATTTTCGTTAGTATTTCGTGGTTTCGAAGGCGACGAATTAATACAGGAAATTCTGGGTGACTTAGGCGGTAGTAAATATCATGCCCTGTTCGCCGTGATGCTGGTCATGTTCTTATTGGGTTTTGTGCTCGACTTTATCGAGATAACGTTTGTTATCGTACCCATCGTTGGCCCGGTGCTGCTCGGTATGGGCATCGACCCTGTATGGCTAGGGATATTAATTGCTATCAATCTACAGACATCCTTCCTTACACCGCCTTTTGGATTTGCGCTGTTTTACCTTCGCGGCGTAGCGCCACCTGAGATTAAAACCACGCAGATTTATCGGGGCGTCATGCCTTTTATTGTGATACAACTGATTGCCATGGCGATGATTGCATACTGGCCGATGTTAGCAACCTGGTTACCCAGTCAATTATCTTAACAAAAGCAATTGCAGGCTTCACTCATAAAAGTTTAAGCTTGCTCGTAAGTCTTAATAAAGCAAGAATAGTCGCTAACAAAAATAATTCACTATACGAATCAACGAGGCAAGTCATGGCAGATAAAAAACTCTTTGAAGGTTTGGCCGACAGACTTTATTTTGCCCAGCACGGATTCGCTGTAGACAAAGCTGAAGATGCCAACCGCCCTCTCTCTGAAGCCGGTATAGATCAAACAAACATCATTGCCACAAAACTGCATACGGCGGGTGTATCTATCTCTACTATCTTCCACAGTGGCAAATGCCGCGCTGAACAAACCGCCCGTCTCTTCGCAAATAACTTTACTAACCAGGCTTTTTCGGTTGCCGAACATTTATCACCAAACGATGATGTGCATTTACTCCTGCCACATCTAAAAACAGAGAACGCACTGTATATCGGACATCTGCCCCACTTAGGTAAATTAATATCCTACCTGGTGACAGGCGACGAAAACGATAACATCATCCGTTTTCAGAACAGCGCCATTGTCTGTTTAGAAAAGAACCAGAATCGCTATCACGTGGAATGGTATCTAACGCCAAACATGAAAACAGCTTGATCGATATTATTCATGAAGCTTACCTCGCTATTAAATTATCTCGCGCAAAAACTACTGTACCTATGGATAAAAACCAAGGTTACTCACGTTGATGACCTGCCCGTTGATAATAAAAACATCATCATCTATGTCATGGCGTCGCGTTCGTGGTCCGATTTATTAGTCCTCGAACAAGAATGTAAATCGTTACACATAAAAAGACCATTATCACGTATCAGCGACGAACGCCTAAACACCTGGCACAGTGTTTATACGATTGCACCAGCACAACCGCTTAAAGACTGGTTGCAACAAAAAACCAAACACTCAACGATGTTATGTGCACTGCATCAAGCCCTGCTAGATAACCCCGATATCGACATACATTTTGTCCCGGTAATTATCTTCTGGGGGCGGCCGGTATTAAAACAAAAACATTGGTTACGCGTTCTGTTTTCAGAAACATGGGGTTTCGCTGGACGCACACGTCGATTTTTTACTATCCTGTTTAATGGTAAAAACACCCTGATTCAATTCTCATCCAGCATCTCTTTTCGGGAAATTCTCCGTCATTTCGATAAAGATAGCGACACTATCGATGAGCTTCAAGATTTATTATCCCGGCGTTTAATAGAAATAAAAAGCGCAACACTA
>NVSH01000105.1 GCA_002401185.1 Gammaproteobacteria bacterium
AAGCTGTCGCCGCAGTAGCCAATGCCATTCGCCGTTCGCGTGCAGGACTATCTGATCCGAGTAAACCTAATGGCTCTTTTATGTTTTTTGGCCCAACAGGTGTCGGTAAAACAGAACTTAGCAAAGCGTTAGCTAAATTCATGTTTGATACCGAAGATGCCATGGTACGAATTGATATGTCGGAATACATGGAAAAACATGCGGTATCCAGATTGATCGGTGCGCCTCCTGGTTATGTCGGATATGAAGAAGGCGGCTACCTGACTGAAGCGGTAAGGCGTAAACCTTACTCCGTTATTTTGTTCGATGAGATTGAAAAAGCTCATCCTGATGTATTTAATATTTTATTGCAGGTGCTCGATGATGGTCGTCTTACCGATAGCCAGGGACGCACGGTAGATTTCAGGAATACCATCATCATCATGACATCCAATCTGGGTTCGCAGCAAATTCAGGAAATGTCAGCAAAAAATGATTATCAGGGAATAAAAAAAGTGGTCATGGAAATTGTCGCGCAACATTTCAGGCCAGAGTTCATCAACCGCATCGATGAGACGGTTGTGTTTCACCCGTTAGCAAAAGAGCAGATTCGTGATATCGCCAAGATACAGTTACAACAATTGGCCGCACGCTTAAAAGACCAGGAGTTTGATCTGCAAATATCTGATGAAGCCATCGATATTGTCGGTGAAGCGGGGTTTGATCCAGTTTATGGGGCACGACCTTTGAAGCGAGCGATACAACAATATCTGGAGAATCCGTTGGCGACGATGATATTAAAAGGTGATTATTTACCGGGTGATGTTATCGATATTGTGGCTGATGATACTGAATTGAAGTTTATGCCTGCGCAACGGGTTGAGTTGGTGGGTTGATTGTTGATTGGGTAATGCAAAAGCGGTTTACCACAGAGACACAGAGGGCGCAGAGAAAACGCATGAATTATTGTTAGTGATGCAAGTGCAAGTAAACAGACAAACCCTGCGCCCTCTGTGTCTCCGTGGTAAAAATATTTAGTTTTTATTGTTTGCTGTCGTTCCCGGCTTTGCTCAATATTGCATCCATCTGCCGTGCGCTGAGTAACCGTTTCAGAAAACCAAAAAGGTAGGTGGGGAAAGTAACGTAATAGCGTGGTTTTGGTTTTTTTGCTTCCAGCGCATAGATAACGCGTTTGAGTACAGCTTCCGGTGGCAGGGTGAAAGCTGCTGTTGGACCTTTTTTGTTCAAGCGTTCAATAACGCCCAGGTATTTTTCCCGGTGCACACTGTGTTCGATATCGATATGTTGTTGCAATGCTTTAACCGCGTTGGCGCGAAACTGACTTCTAATAGGGCCGGGTTCAATCAGGCTGACAAATATATTACTGCCTTTAAGCTCAAGTCTGAGTGTGTCACTTAAACCCTCGATGGCATATTTGCTGGCATTGTATGCTCCTCGAAACGGCATGGCGACAAAGCCAAGAACCGAGCTATTTTGAATAATGCGACCGAAACCCTGCTTACGCATCTCCGGGATGACCAGATTGGTTAATTCCAACCAGCCAAAAACATTGGTTTCAAATTGATATTTCAGGTTGTCTCTGGTCAGGTCTTCCACAGCGCCAGGCAGGCCAAAAGCCCCGTTGTTAAATAATGCGTATAGTTTGCCATCACACATTCGCATGACTTCCATAAAGGCATGTTGTATGGATGCGCTGTCAGACAAATCTAAGCGCAGGCTCTCGAAGCCTTCACTGATAAGCTGTGCGACACTCGCATCTCGTCGGGCAGTCGCAATGACGCGGTAGCCACGCTGCTTTAGCCCTTTGGCAACGCAGTAACCGATGCCCGTCGAGCAGCCGGTGATCAATATGGTTTTATGCCTGAATGCTTCTGCTTTAGTTGATAGGCTCATTATGCAAGCTTAGCGTACCTTCCGTTTTGATGTGTCAGGATGTATATTTACTTGATAAAAAGTGTCACAAGTGCATAAAACATTCGTTAAGGTGTTGATGTACTTATGCCTTGGCATATATAATTGCGTTTGTTTTTTATACTGGATAGATTATGCCGTTTTACGAATATCAGTGTGCCAAATGTGGGCATGACGAAGAAGTATTGCAAAAAATCAGCGATAAGCCACTAAAGAAGTGTCCTTCCTGCGGTAAATCGGCAATGAAGAAAAAAGTATCTGCAGCAGCGTTTCGTTTGAAAGGTGGTGGCTGGTATGAAACTGATTTTAAATCGGGAAATAAAAAGAATATCGCTGGTGATGCTAAGGAGACGGGCAAAACGGATAAAAAGAACAAAACGTCTACGGATAAAAAAACATCAGCTGAAACCAGCAAAACTAAAAAATAAACGTTTTACATCAACGGCTTAATTGCAAGCATGTTTTTACAGTAATAAGGTGCCTGTCTGGCGCTGAATGCGGTAAAATTTACCACTTAACCCTTTGAAAAAATTATCGGCATGTTGTCCGACTTTTCATCATTAACAAATTGGATTAATCAATGCGCAGTCATTATTGCGGAGCAGTAACCGAAGAACTTCTGGATCAGGAAGTCACCTTGTGTGGCTGGGTCAATCGTCGTCGAGATCATGGCGGTGTTATTTTTATCGATCTACGAGATCGCGAAGGTCTGGTGCAGGTGGTATTTGATCCCGACCGTGCTGAGATTTTTGAAATAGCCGAACATGTGCGCAATGAATATGTCTTGCGTATGACCGGTCGAGTGCGTTTGCGTCCAGAAGGTACGGCTAACCCAGAACTTACTTCTGGAAAAATTGAGATACTGGGTCTTGAGCTTGAAGTTTTAAACGCTGCAGAAACACCGCCATTTCAGTTAGATGATACCGGTGTGCATGATGATTTACGTTTGCAATATCGTTACATCGATCTTCGACGTGACGAGATGCAAAGCCGCATGCGTATGCGTGCGCAAGTAACGCGTTATGTACGAAATCATCTTGAAGACGAAGGTTTCTGGGATATAGAAACACCGATGCTGACCAAAGCCACACCTGAAGGCGCACGCGATTATCTGGTTCCGTCTCGTACGCATCAGGGTAGTTTCTTTGCTTTACCCCAGTCGCCGCAGTTGTTTAAGCAGTTGTTGATGATGTCAGGCATGGACAAGTATTATCAGATTGCGCGTTGTTTTCGTGATGAAGATTTACGTGCAGACCGTCAACCCGAGTTTACTCAGATCGATATCGAAACCACGTTTATGGATGAAAATGCAGTAATGCAATCGATGGAAGCACTGATTAGTGGGCTGTTTAAATCAGTGCTCGATGTCGACCTGCCGCATCCGTTTCCACGCATGGATTATCATGAAGCCATGTTACGTTATGGTTCTGATAAACCCGACCTGCGTATATCACTCGAACTGGTCGACCTCGCCGAAATTATGAAAGATGTCGAGTTCAAAGTATTTTCTGGGCCGGCAAACGACCCCGAAGGCCGCATCGTGGTGTTACGTGTCCCCAATGGCGCCAAACTATCTCGAAAACAGATCGATCAGTACACTGAGTTTGTCGGGCGTTACGGGGCCAAAGGTCTGGCGTGGATCAAAGTCAATGATGTTGCTGCTGGCCGTGATGGACTGCAGTCACCTATTGTTAAATTCTTGCCTGATGATGTCCTTAGTGCCATCATCGATAAAACCGACAGCCAATCGGGCGATATTCTGTTTTTTGGTGCAGGTGACACCAATACGGTTAACGAATCTATCGGTGCCCTACGGGTTAAGGTCGCAACCGATATGGGCATGGTTGATGATGCCTGGCAGCCATTATGGGTAGTCAATTTTCCCATGTTTGAGAAAAACAATGAAGGTAACTGGACGGCGCTACATCACCCGTTTACCGCACCGTCAGTAACCTCAGTAGATGCATTTAAAGCAGACCCTGGCGCTGCGCTCTCACGAGCGTATGATATGGTGCTTAACGGTACAGAATTAGGTGGTGGTTCAGAGCGTATCTATACCACGGAGATGCAGAATGCTGTGTTTGATATTCTTGGTATTGATCAGCAAGAAGCGGAAGAGAAATTCGGCTTTTTATTGACAGCGCTGAAATACGGTTGCCCGCCCCACGCAGGTCTGGCTTTTGGGCTTGATCGATTGGTTATGTTGATGAGTGGTGCAAAATCAATTCGCGATGTTATGGCTTTTCCGAAAACGCAATCTGCCGCGTGCCTGTTAACCTCAGCGCCAGCAAAAGTGACGACAAAACAATTACGTGAATTAAATCTTAAATTACGTAAAGTAGACGTGAAAGAAAACGAATAGACAATGTACTGGATTAAAACGAAGGTTTCCTAATATCATGAGTGCAGCAATACAGGCATATACATTACTGGATGACGACGATTGTGAATCTCGTATTCTTCGTGCGCGTGAAGCATTAGGTGAGCGTCTGGTTATCTTGGGACACCACTATCAGCGAGACGAGGTTTTTAAACATGCCGATTTCACCGGTGATTCGTTAAAGCTATCCCGGCAAGCAGCCAGTTCAAATGCTGATTATATCGTTTTTTGTGGCGTGCATTTTATGGCCGAAGTGGCAGATATCCTGTCGCGCCCTGAGCAAGTTTCGATATTACCCGATATGTCCGCTGGCTGTGCCATGGCTGATATGGCGAATCTGCAAAATGTGGAACGTGCCTGGCAGGAACTGTCTGAAGTGCTCGATGCAGAAGAAATGATTACCCCGGTTACCTACATCAATTCTGCGGCCGACCTAAAAGGTTTTTGTGGTGAGCATGGTGGTATTGTCTGCACCTCGACCAATGCGCGACACGTTCTCGAATGGAGCTTCAAGCAAAAAGAAAAAGTGTTGTTTTTCCCTGACCAGCATCTCGGTAGAAACACCGGTTACGCTATGGGTGTCCCGCTGCATGAAATGGTGGTGTGGGATTACGATAAACCTCGTGGTGGTCTGTCAGCAGCGCAAATCAAAAAAGCAAAAATCATCTTATGGAAAGGTTTTTGTTCTGTGCATCAAATGTTCCAGCCGGAACAGATTGATAATTTCAAACGAAAATATCCAGAAACGAAAATCATTTCACACCCTGAAAGTTCGTTTGAAGTCTGTCAGAAATCCGATTACGTTGGTTCAACAGAATATATTATTAATACCATTGCAGAAGCAGAAGCAGATACCCGCTGGTTGGTGGCGACAGAGTTAAATCTGGTCAATCGCCTGCATGAGAAGTTTAAACACGAAGGCAAAAACGTGCATTTTATGTCACCTAGTGTGTGCATGTGCTCAACCATGTTCCGTATCGACCCTCAACATATGGCATGGGTATTGGAAAACCTGGTCGACGGTCATGTGGTTAATCAGATCAGCGTGCCAGCTGACGTTGCCGAACAAGCAAGATTGGCGTTGTCTCGCATGTTGGACGTGTCGCCTTAAGTATTCGTTATGCGCGAAGCAATTGTCCTGGTACATGGTTTGTGGAGTGTCGGTAGCGTCGACCTGCTCCGGTTGCGCAACCTGTTCAAAAAARCKGGTTACGAATGCCACATGTTTAACTACCATGTGTGGGGCAAGCCACCAGCAGATATCGCCGTAAAGCTACATGAATTTATCAATAAGATCGATGTGCCTAAAGTGCATATCGTGGCACATAGTTTTGGTGGCATCATAACCATGCATCTGTTTGATCAATTTCCTTTTGATATTRMAGGTCGCGTGGTGCTAATGGCTTCGCCGGTAAACGGTAGCGCTGTGGGTARACGCATCAATGCTAATCCGATGACACGCTGGATGCTAGGGCAGAGCCATGTTAATGGCCTGTCGGGTGATGTCCCTGCATGGAAAGGTTGGCAGGATGTCGGCGTTATCGCCGGCGATATTCCCATCGGAATGGGGTTGATAACGGGTGGGCCTAATCTGCCACATGATGGTACTGTCTCCGTCGAAGAGACCGAGCTAAAAGGTGCGAGCGATGCTATCGTCATGCGTGTAAGTCACTCAGGCATGTTGATGTCAGCATCGGTGGCCAAGCAAGCAACGATATTTTTGCAGACAGGTTTGTTTGATCGGGATACAACAACGCCGTTGCTGACTGCTGAGCCTGCATAGTTATTATTTTTCATGCCTCTGCATTTAACTCAGCACAGCACCGTGGTCAGGGCGTAGGTTATTGATTTTTCAGGCATCTGTAGCATGGATGCTACAGTAGAGCGTACATG
>NVSH01000106.1 GCA_002401185.1 Gammaproteobacteria bacterium
CTTAAACATGCAATGCTACCAACATTAAATGATTTGACCATTCTCAATTTTTTCATGACCTCAAAAAACGAGCCACAATCATATATCTGGAAAAAATTAATACATGCCTTACAAAAACAGGATCGACGATCAGTCACCCGCAACATAAGGTAAAAAGAGCTTCCCCAGCTAATCCTGTTATAATTCGCCGCAACTATTTATTGTCTCGATAGCTCAGCCGGATAGAGCGGCCCCCTCCTAAGGGGCAGGCCGGGGGTTCGACTCCCTCTCGGGACACCAACAACATTTAATTAAACAGGAATCACTATGACAACAGCTACCCTTGAGACTACACACGGCAATATCACTATCGAATTAAACGATGAGAAAGCGCCGGAAACAGTAAAAAACTTTATAAACTATGTTAATGACGGTTTTTTTGACGGCACAATATTTCATCGCGTCATCCCCAACTTCATGATTCAAGGCGGTGGATTTATGCCTGACATGAAACAAAAAGATTGTCAAAACCCCATTGAAAACGAAGCCGACAATGGCTTAAAAAACGATCGTGGTACGATTGCTATGGCAAGAACCAGCGACCCTCATTCTGCTACCGCTCAGTTTTTTATTAACCATAAAGATAATGACTTTTTAAACTATACATCGCAAACCGACCAGGGTTGGGGATATTGTGTTTTTGGAAAAACAACTGATGGTATGGATACCATTGACGCTATTGCTGATGTAAGTACAAGTAGTAAAGGTGGTCAAGGAGATGTTCCCGTAGATACAATCACTATAACTAAAGTAACTGTATCTTAATCAAACTCACGCAATTTTCATTACTGTACGCATGAGCGACATCGTCTTTATCTCTGATCTACATCTGATGCCAGAGCGTCCTGATACATTGGCATTGTTTATACGATTCACCGAAGACATTGCTGCTAATGCGAAAAAATTATACATTCTTGGTGACTTCCTGGAAGTCTGGTGGGGCGACGATAACCCTGCAACAGGCTACCAGGAAGTTTTTAACTGCCTAACTAAACTAGCAACAGATTATAAGACTGAAATATTTTTCATGCACGGTAATCGTGATTTCATGATCGGTGAGACATTAGCTAAACAGTGTCATTTTCAAATCATCGATGACCCTCATAAAATCAATTTTCGTGGCAAAGATATTTTACTGATGCACGGTGATACCCTATGCACCGATGATATTGAATATCAACAATTTCGAAAAATGGTAAGAGATCCGAAATGGCAACAGCATTTCTTAGCCAAATCACTCGAAGAACGCTATCAAATCGCAAAGAACATAAGAGATAAAAGCCAGCAATCAACGTCTATAAAAAGTGAATACATCATGGACGTTAATCAAGATGAAACCGATAAAGTTTTTATTGATAACCATATCGACTTAATGATTCATGGTCATACCCATCGCCCTGCGATTCATCATAAAAACATCAATGGCCTTGAGACTACGAGGATTGTTTTAAGTGACTGGCACGAGACAGGAAGCTACTTATACCTTGATGATTCTTCTGACTTACAACTACGAACTTATCGGTAACTATAAAAGTTTTATAGCCAATACGTAACTACATGCTTCACAAACGTATAGGTGACTACATGCCCTTGAACACATGCTAGGGAACCTAAATTGACGATAATACGTCGGATCAAAAGCACACCTTGTGAGACGCTGCCTTAACTAAAACGATTCAATAAACCTTGCATTTCTTCTTTACTAAACCCTGCTTTCGCACGCGCTTCAAACTCGAAGGGACCAAATTTTGCGCCTTGCATATATTGATCAATTAGATCAAAAAAAGTTTTTTCGGGTTCTAAATTTCGAGATTCACACAGCTGCTTATACCAATAACTGCCTATTTTTACATGACCAATTTCATCATCAAATATTTTCTCCAATATAGCTATGAGCTGGGTATCACCTGACGGCTGTAATTTTTTTATCATTCCTGGTGTTACATCCAAACCTCTGGCCTCAAGTACACGAGGGACTAATGCCATTCTTACAAGAATATCAAAATCTGTTTTGACAGCCATTTCCCATAAGCCATTATGTGCACTCAAGTCACCATACTTCATATTATGATCATTAAGATAAYTTGAGAGTAGAGTAAAGTGTTGCGCTTCCTCCGCTGCGACTTGACACCAGTCAGTATAAAATTTTTCGGGCATATGTTGGAAGCGATACAATACATCCAGTGCTAAATTAATAGCATTAAACTCGATATGAGCGATAGCATGCACGAGTGTCAGCCGTCCTTTTAAGCTAGATAACTTCCGCCTTGGTACTTTTTTAGGATCCACCAATTCTGGTTTTTCTGGTCGACCAGGTACCGATAACGAACGTATTTCTGATAGTGGATGTATCAGCAACTCTTTATCTAGCCACTTTTTGCACAAGCCTTCGACTGCGGCTACNTTTTTTTGTGGATCATTAATTAATAAACAGTTTAATGACTGTTCAAATAAATTACATTGTTGGTTCATAGATGTCAGTTTAGCAATAAAAAAGGCCTGAAAATCAGGCCTTTTTTATTGTTTTTAAGAAAAGTCTATAATGTCATTTTGTCTTTATTTTTTTCTACCGTTTTTAAGCCAATACCGTCAACGTTCTCAAGATCCTGTATAGATTTAAATTTACCATGACTGACTCGATAATCGACAATAGCTTTAGCCTTACTAACACCAATACCTGTCAATGTTGTTGCAATCAAATCAGCATTCGCTGTATTAATATTTAGCTTTGCCGCAATGGCTGATGTTGGAATAAATGTCGATAACAATAAAACAGAAACTAAAAAAAGATTATGAAGTAATTTCATAGGTATCCTCCCTGGATTTTTCATTTTTTGATTTGAGCGATAAGATTATCGCAATTTCAATCAATTAAAAATCATCCTATTACATTATTTATTGTACGCAAAACCTTACATGGATCATCCGACTGCGTTATCGGTCGACCGATAACCAGATACGTGGCTCCATCATTCATTGCTTTCTCAGGCGTCACCACGCGACACTGATCATCCTGCTTCACTGCTGAGTAAGCTTTATCATCAAGGCGAATACCGGGTGTGACCAGTAAAGAATGGCTATTTAATACTTTTCGTAACATTGGCGCTTCTTGCGCTGAGCATACAACACCGTCTAATCCTGCATTTTGACTCATCAGCGCAAGTCTGGAAACCATTTCCTGTGGTGTTACCTTGATGCCTAAGGCATCCAGTTCGGCCTGACCGCTACTGGTTAACCAGGTAACTGCAATTAACAGAGGGGAATCGACATCGGATGTTGCTTCCCTTGCAGCTTGCATCATTTTTTCACCACCCAATGCATGTACGTTTAACATCCATACACCGAGGTCTGCTGCAACCGCACAGGCTTGAGCCACCGTATTAGGAATGTCGTGATACTTTAGATCTAAAAACACATCAAAATTTTTATCGACTAATTTTTTTACTAATGATGGACCGCAGCGAGTAAACAACGCTTTACCTACTTTTAAACGACACATTGCTGGCTCTAGTTGATCGACCAGAGCAAAAGCTTCTCTATCAGAAGAAAAATCTAGTGCAACAATAATTGGAGATGTTTTATGCATTATATTATATGTAAATGTTCGGGTTGAAGAATACCAGGCTTCACGCTATCCCAACGATTACAACTTGGACATAACCAATAATGCGTGTTGGTGTTAAAGCCACATTTCTGACATCGGTATTCTACTTTGTCCTTCTGTAAAACAGACATAACAACGGCTAAATCACTAAACACTCTGTCAGAATCTATTTCTTCCTGTTTATAAGAAATAAGTTTTTGCATACCAGACAATGTTGGCTGGCGTTTTATTTCATCCGTCAGATAGACTATAGCTGCTCGGCTGCCCTGTGACTTTTCGAGAACACCCGCAATATGATTCTGCAAAAAAAGATTCTTATGACGATGCTGTAATGCCAAAAGGTAATCATATAGCTTGTCTTGTGAAGACAGGTTTTCATAACATTCACTCAATGAATCGATGACGAGTATTATCGACTCGACATCCTGGCTTTCAATGGTTTCATATAATGCAATGGCTTTTTTATCATCACCTGTGGCTTTTATCTGGTCCGCCATAATTATCGATGCCCGAACACAGGCGTCATCATAATGTAATGCTTTTTTTGAATAATTTTCTAATTGGCTGACATCACCTTTTAGCTTTGATATTTCTGCCAACTCACAATAATAATGCGCGATCATAGGACCCGTTTCATCAGGGTTTTCAGAATATAAATCGACCGCTATCTCAATCGCTTTAAACCAGTTTTTTTCCTGTTGGTATATAAGTATCAGATTATGGCGTGCTTCTGTAGACTTTTCATCCTGGATGAGAACTTCCTTAAAAAGGCCCTCCGCTCGATCAAACCAGCCAGCACCTAAATAGTCATATCCCAGTTCAAGTAAAATTTTACAGCGATACTGTTCTGGCAAAGATGGCCGTCCGATTAAACCCTGATGAATTTTAATGGCCTTGTCCATCTCACCATTTTTACGATATATTTTACCCAATGTAAAATGGGTATCGATTGTATCCCAATTAGATTCAACTAATTTTACAAAAACATCCAATGCTTTTCCTTGCTCATCATTGAGCAAATAATTTAAGCCTTTAAAATATTCTGAAGATAATGTTGATTGTTGTCGCTTATGTGACTGTTTAGTACGAAATAACAACCATAGAAAAACGATAGCCAGAGGGATTATCGCTAGAGACCAAAAGGGAAATTGTGAGAAGTCAAACACGTTGTTGCACCAGGCCCAACGTTAGCAATTAAAAACGTTTGGAAAAGTAGACTTTATGATAATAAGTGCGCGGCAGATACCGTTAGATAAAGGTAGCATTCGATAATTACAGGTTAATAATTTGCAATCAGACGCCTGAGCCAACTTCTCTTTTCATTGACTCGTTTACCCTTTCTCGTAACTCTTTACCTGGTTTGAAGTGCGGCACATGTTTGCCTGGAAGCGCCACAGATCCACCTGTCTTAGGGTTACGGCCAGAACGTGGTGGACGATAGTGCAGTGAAAAACTACCAAAACCACGTATTTCAATCCTATCACCACTGGCTAATGAATTGCTCATCTGTTCCAGCATGCTTTTAACCGCCAGCTCAACATCTTTATAAGCGAGATGACTTTGCTTGCGCGCAATACGTTCAATCAGTTCGGATTTCATCATTGCGTTCGTTTGCATTTCTTCAGCCATGCTTATGATCTTCCTTTGTTATTAATAACGGGTCGTAATCAACGATAAAACACTTTTTAAATAAATACTATCCTAACCGGTGCAAGAGCCAGCGCTCCTGTCACCGGTTAGGATGGCATCAAACAAATGGCGTCCAGTTTAATCTCTGGCTTTCATCTGCTCTTTCATCAAGTCACCTAATGTCGGTGCTGCACCAACCGATGCTTCTTGGTTGTCGGAGAAGTCTTTCAACGCTTCAGACTCATCATCATGGTCTTTCGCTTTAATAGATAGTGCAATGCCGCGGTTTTTACGGTCAACACCCATCAATTTAGCTTCGACTTCGTCACCTACTTTAAGCACTGTGCTCGCATCTTCAACACGATCACGAGATAGTTCAGAAGCACGTAATGTACCTTCAACGCCATCACCTAAATCAATGACGGCTGCTTTCGCATCAACGGATAATACCGTACCATTGACGATAGAACCTTTTTTGTGCTCAGCAATGTAAGTCGAAACAGGATCTTGCTCCATCTGTTTGATGCCCAATGAAATACGTTCACGTTCAGCGTCAATAGATAAGACAACCGCTTCGATGCTATCACCTTTCTTGTAGTCACGAACAGCTTCTTCACCGTTGTCATCCCATGAGATATCAGACATATGGATGAGACCATCAATCTCACCATTAAGACCAACAAATACACCGAAATCTGTAATCGATTTAATAACACCGCTGACTTTATCGCCTTTGTTATGCGTAGCAAAGAACTCATCCCAAGGGTTAGCCTGACACTGTTTCATA
>NVSH01000107.1 GCA_002401185.1 Gammaproteobacteria bacterium
ATAAATAGCTCAACTAGACGACTTTGTTTATACTTACTTAACCTACTTTTTCGCATTCAACTATCCTAGATAATTTTAGTTATCTAGGACAGCCCCTTATTTTTTTATTTTCACCTACAGGTAACTTGTGTGCTTCATACAAAAAACTAAAATCATGATTTTCTCTTAAACGACCAGGTAAAATAAAAAATCGCTACTTCATTGTCATCAATATCCCTGCCTACTGTTTTAGTCATCACAGTGATGGTATCGTTTATTTTATTTAATGTAGCAATATTATTAAAAATATTTTCGTAATCCAGACAGGTAAAAGTCACTTTCGATTGCGCCTTTTTTATAAATTCAGCTTTTAAATCAACAATAATAAATACAACGTCTGCGTCGATACCTTGCAGTGCCATTATTGCAGGCGCTGCTGTCGACAACTCTGCAGCCATACTCTGTACAGCAAAATACATGGACTTAAACGGATTTTTATTGCACCAGCGATAAGGGACTTCGGTGACAGATCTGTTCTCATCGAGGTGTATCAAACGGATGCCGCTGAGCAGCCCCATAGGCAAATTTTTCAGATAGAAAAGTTTTTGCTTCAGCGGTGATAAAAAATCATCTCTGAATTTTATTTGCTGCAAAGACAACATGAAAGTTTTTTATAAACAATTACATGTTAGTAACACATTGCCTATAAAACCACGCATTAAACTTTAATCAATGTGTTTTCATCGGTGTGATGAAAAATAGCCTTATTGATTGGAATCCATAACTGCGTATTTTGCTTATAACTAAATTTCCCATCGTCGTGAATCGTTACATCCAATGAGTAACTTTTTGTCTTGTAGGTTTCATCGAGAAATTTATTAGACATGATGCCATAGGTTTCTGAACCACACTCAGCTTCTAAGCGAAACTGTGTGCTATCTTCATCGACACAACCACCTGCATTCACGGTAACACCACGAGGCACCATCAAGGTTTTTAAAACCTGACCATTATCCTTATCCCATAACCAGTAACCCAGTTCTTCATGGAATGCGTCGTCACTGCCTAGTGGCCATGCCGTCATTGAATAACGTAAACCATACAATTTCTGCGGTCCGTTATTCACCGGCCCGATGGGGATAAATACCGCTTTTTCACGGTATTGTGTGACAGTTTTTTTACTGTGAACTCTCGATGTGTCTATACCTTGATCACTTTCCCATGTGCCTGCCAATGGTGCTAATGGACCAAGATTTTTAATTATATCTTCACTCATTACCCTACCCTCATCGTTATGGTTTAGAAATTACTACTTCTTCACCGGATTGTTCAGTCGCTAGTCGCGATAACATAGCATACATCTCTTCTTTTTCACCACTGTCACAAATCCACTGCTCATTATCCTGATCGTAATCAAAATGAAAACCACCGGATATGGCTGCCATCCATAACTGATTCATCGCAGACTGTTTGCTGAAGATGATTTTACTACCGCTTTCAAATTCCAGCGTTAATACACCACCAATCTCGTCGTAGTCGATATCGGTGCCACAATCATCGATTGCATCTTGAAGATCTTCGATAGTTTGTTCTACGATTTCCTGAAACTCTGATTCGTTCATAGTTAACCTTTATAAAAATCAAAAACTTGTTACCGCAGAGGCACAGAGGACGCAGAGAATGATTTTGAATTTAAAGCGCCGCTGGCGCAAACAGTAATAATCTCTGTGTCCTCTGTGTCCTCTGTGCCTCTGCGGTTCATTCTTTTCTACTTCATCTTACTACGTATCAACGCATTAACCTGCGCAGGGTTTGCTTTACCTTTCGACATTTTCATCACCTGACCGACAAAGAAACCCATCATTTTATCTTTCCCACCTTTGAGCTCGTCAAACTGTGTAGGGTTGTTAGCTATAACCTCGTCGACAAAGGCTTCGATAGCACCGCTATCTGTTATCTGTTTAAGGCCTTTGCCTTCGATGACATCATCAGCACTGCCCTCACCATTCCACATGGCATCGAGCACATCTTTAGCAATTTTTCCAGAGATCGTATTATCTTTTATGCGTAATAGTAATATCGCAAATGCTTCAGCATCAACGGGCAGCGCATCTACTTCCACTTCTTCACGATTTAACCGTGCTGATAACTCACCGGTAATCCAGTTGGCTGATAATTTTGCATCACCGGTTTTTACAGCAACCACATCAAAGTAATTGGCTAAGGCTAGCGATGCGGTAATGACGCCGGCATCATAAGCCGACAGACCCAGGTCATCCATGTATCGCTGTTGCTTCTGCTCAGGCAATTCGGGCAATTCACTTTTTACCTGTTGTCGGTATTCTTCAGTTATCATCACCGGTAGCAGATCAGGGTCAGGAAAATAGCGATAATCGTTCGCTTCTTCTTTGCTACGCATGGAGCGCGTTTCGTTTTTAACCGAATCGTAGAGACGTGTTTCCTGCACGACTTTACCACCGTCTTCGATGAGGTCGATCTGACGTTCGACTTCTATGTTGATGGCACGCTCGACAAAGCGGAAGGAATTAATGTTTTTCAGTTCTGCGCGGGTTCCGTATTCTTCTTGGCCAACAGGTCGCACGGACACATTAGCATCACAGCGGAACGAACCTTCCTGCATATTGCCATCGCAGATACCGATGTACTGCACCAGGGTATGAATTTTTTTCATGTAGGCGACGGCTTCTTTTGCACTGCGCATGTCGGGCTCGGAAACGATTTCCAACAACGGCGTACCGGCACGATTCAGATCGATACCGGTCATGCCTGCATAATCCTCATGCAATGATTTACCGGCATCTTCTTCGAGATGTGCGCGGGTGATGCCGATGGTTTTTATCTCGCCATTCTCCAGTTCGATGTCGATGAACCCTTTGCCAACGACAGGAAGATCAAATTGCGATATCTGATAACCTTTGGGCAAATCAGGATAAAAATAATTCTTGCGCGAGAACACAGAACGATCAGCCACTTCGGCATCGATCGCCATGCCAAATTTAACCGCCATGTGCACGGCTTCTTTATTTAACACCGGTAAAACGCCTGGCAAAGCGATATCTACCACACTGGTCTGAGTATTGGGTTCTGCGCCGTAAGCCGTACTGGCGCCAGAGAAAATTTTTGATTTGGTGGCTAGTTGCGCGTGTATCTCAAGCCCGATAACAACTTCCCACGCTGAACTTATCGCTGTTGCCATTATTGAAACGCCTCCGGCAATTGTTTGTGCCAGTCAGTTTTTAACTGATACTGATGCGCCACATTGAGTAGTTTCGCTTCTTCAAAATAGTTGCCCATGATTTGCATACCCACTGGCATGTTTTCACCGGAAGCATTATCGGCAAAACCAACGGGGATAGACATGGCAGGGATACCCGCAAGATTAACGGCGATGGTGAAAATATCGGACAGGTACATCGAAATTGGATCATCGGTTTTTTCGCCAATGTTGAATGCAGTATCCGGTGTTGCCGGTGCCATGATGACATCGACCTTCTCATACGCTTTTTTGAAATCGTCACTGATAAGGTGGCGCAACTGCTGAGCTTTCAGGTAATACGCGTCGTAATAACCGGATGATAAGGCATACGCACCGACCATAATACGACTCTGCACCTCACTGCCAAAACCTTCACCGCGTGACCGGGTATACAGGTCATTTAGATCTTTCGGATTTTCACAGCGATAACCATAACGCACGCCATCAAAACGCGACAAGTTTGCGGAACACTCGGCCGGTGCCACCACATAATAGACAGGCACAGACAGGTTACTGTTAGGTAGCTCGATATCGATCAACTCTGCACCCATGGCTTTGTATTGGTCGAGCGCGGTTTTAATGGCCGCTTCAACGCCAGCAGCCATGCCACCCTGCTCAGTATTAAAATACTCTTTGGGCAAACCGATGCGCAAACCATTCAAAGGTTTATTCAGGTCAGCGGAATAATCAGGTACATCTTTTTCAATGCTGGTGGAGTCTTTTTCATCAAATCCTGCCATCGCATTTAACAGCAGTGCGCAATCACTGGCACTCTGCCCCATCGGACCAGCCTGATCGAGACTCGACGCAAACGCGATCATACCGAAACGTGAAACGCGGCCATAGGTCGGCTTCAACCCCGTAATGCCGCAAAACGCAGCGGGCTGACGGATAGAACCGCCGGTATCTGTACCGGTTGCTGCGGGTACAAGGCGTGCACCGACTGCTGCTGCCGAACCGCCGGAAGAGCCACCCGGCACGGCTTTTAAATTCCACGGATTTTTGACAACACCGTAATAACTGGTCTCGTTAGACGAGCCCATAGCAAATTCATCCATGTTGGTCTTACCCAACATCACGACACCAGCGTCTTGCATGTTTTTTACTACCGTGGCGTCATAAGGTGAGATGAAATTATCCAGCATCTTTGAAGCGCAACTGGTCTTGACGCCCTCGGTACAAAAAATATCTTTGTGCGCGATGGGTACGCCCGTTAATAACGGCGCATCACCGGCTTTTAATCTCTCATCCGCCGCCCTGGCCTGTGCCAGAGCCTGATCTTCGCAGACAGTAATAAAACTGTTTAGCTGTTCGTCGTTGTCTTTTATACGATTTAAAAAATACTGTGTTAACTCAACACTGCTGACTTTACCCGCCTGTAACATGGCGGATAATTCAGTGACGGTTTGTGTGTGATACTCACTCATTAATTTAACTCTTTAACTGCTTCTGTTGTTTCAATCGCTATTAATTTAACTGTGTATGGCTTAAATAACTGGATAGCAAAAAATATTATTCGATTACTTTAGGCACAAGGTACAGACCATCTGCTGTCTTTGGTGCAATCGCATGAAACGCTTCACGACGATCAAAATCGGTGACTACATCTTCACGCAGACGCTGCACCACATCAAAGGGGTGTGACATCGGCGTAACGCCCGTGGTATCAACAGCATTCATCTGCGCAACTAAATCCAGTATGTTGGATAAATTAGTAGCGTAAGATTGTAAATCGTCTTCACCAATATTCAGGCAGGCCAATTTGGCTATTTTTCTGACTTCATCTACATCGATAGGCATTGAAAAGCTCCGAGAATTAATAAACAGCTAGCGGCAATCAAACAAGTCTGTATAACCGTTTAAGCCGTAGCTGAAGTGAGGCGGAAAAATAGCACATTCTACCCGTTTGCTCTAGGCCAACACTGAATAATTCTCGGCAAAAAGGAAACCATATAGACAATTTAGGCAATTAAAGTCGATAAACCTTGCCCAATAGCGGCGTGATTGCTACAGTACGCAAAATTTCGTACCATAATAGATTGTCCTATTTTTGTGGCAATTTTGGTAAAAAAACTCTATATATAGAAAACAACTATAACAATAAGTAAGGGCTCACTAAAAACTCAGCGATAGCCACCTGATTGAACTGCCAGTTATGGCTCTCAGGTGTAGCATTTTTTAGCGCACACCTACCGTACATAAAAGGTCTACATACATCATGTTTTTCAGTCGTTTCCGTGGCATGTTTTCCAACGATTTATCTATTGATCTTGGTACCGCCAACACATTGATATACGCACGTGGTCGAGGCATTGTTCTCGACGAACCCTCTGTTGTTGCTATTCGACAAGACCGCGGCCCGGGCGGCCCTAAATCAATCGAAGCCTACGGCAAAAGCGCCAAAGGTATGCTTGGCCGTACTCCGCAGAACATAACGGCTATCCGCCCGATGCGTGATGGTGTTATCGCTGATTTCAACATTACCGAAAAAATGCTGCAACACTTCATCCGCTCTGTGCATGAAAGCAAATTATTACGCCCCAGTCCACGTGTTCTTATCTGCGTCCCTTGCGGTGCAACACAGGTCGAACGCCGTGCTATCCGAGAATCTGCCGCTGGCGCAGGTGCCAGGAAAGTTTTCCTGATAGACGAACCTATGGCAGCAGCCATTGGCGCAGGCAT
>NVSH01000108.1 GCA_002401185.1 Gammaproteobacteria bacterium
AATTTAAAATTTCTTTTTCTTCATAAATTTAAGATTTGCTCAAATAAAGTAGGCATATTTTCTCCTCCTTATACACTAGAAGAGCTTAATCTCTATAACTTAGGAGAAATTAAACAGGAAGCATTTCAAAATTTTGTGGAAAATTTTCCAGTATTTCCAAATATTAAAAAATGACAAATAAAAATACTTATCAGGCTGACTCCATAAAAGTTTTAAAGGGCTTAGACGCAGTTAGGAAACGCCCAGGTATGTACATTGGTGACACCGATGATGGTACCGGTTTACATCATATGGTTTTTGAAGTTGTTGATAACTCTATCGATGAAGCACTTGCTGGGCATTGCAGTGAAATCACGGTAATAATCCATTCAGATGATTCCGTTAGTGTTTCTGATAATGGGCGTGGTATTCCTACAGATATTCATAAAGAAGAAGGTATATCTGCCGTCGAAGTTATTATGACAGTGCTGCATGCGGGTGGTAAATTTGATGATAATTCTTATAAAGTTTCAGGTGGTTTGCATGGTGTTGGTGTATCCGTCGTTAATGCTTTATCTCAAAAGCTAAAATTAACAATTTATCGTGGTGGTAAAATTCATAAACAGGAATATTGCATGGGAGACTCTGTAGCACCATTAGGTGTTACTGGTGATACAGAAAAAAAAGGGACTACCTTACGTTTTTGGCCAAGTGATACCATTTTTAAGAATATAGAGTTTCATTATGATATTTTAAGTAAACGTTTACGTGAGTTATCATTTCTTAATTCGGGTGTGCGTATCGTGCTTTCAGATGAACGTACTGATAAAGAAGATGTTTTTGAGTATGAAGGAGGTATTGCTTCATTTGTAAAACACTTGAATAAAAATAAAACACCATTACATTCTTCGGTAATATATTTTATAGAAGAAAAAGATGATGTTGTAGTAGAAGTTGCTATGCAATGGAATGATTCATATCAGGAAAACATCTACCCATTTACAAATAATATTCCTCAGAAAGACGGTGGCTCGCATATCGCGGGTTTTCGCGGTGGATTAACACGTAGTTTGAACAACTATGTAGATCAGTCGAGTGCAGCTAAAAAAGCTAAGGTATCTTTTGCTGGTGATGATGCACGTGAAGGTTTAACGGCGGTTGTTTCGGTAAAAGTACCTGATCCTAAATTTTCCTCGCAGACAAAAGATAAGCTGGTATCGTCAGAAGTGAAAGGTATCGTAGAATCACTGGTCTCCGAAAAACTTCAGGAATTCCTGTTAGAAAACCCTGCTGATGCCAGAATAATTACAGAAAAAATTATAGACGCTGCACGTGCCAGGGAAGCAGCGAGAAAAGCACGTGAACTTACACGCCGTAAAAGTGCATTGGATATTGCAGGCCTGCCGGGTAAATTAGCAGATTGTCAGGAAAAAGATCCATCTTTATGTGAGATATACTTGGTGGAAGGGGACTCAGCGGGTGGTTCTGCTAAACAGGGACGTGATCGAAGAACACAGGCAATATTGCCTTTAAAAGGTAAAATATTGAATGTTGAAAAAGCACGTTTCGATAAAATGTTAGCTTCTGCTGAAGTAGGCACATTAATTACAGCCCTTGGTTGTGGTATCGGTAAGGATGACTACTATCCGGATAAATTACGTTATCACCGTATTATTATCATGACGGATGCGGATGTCGATGGCTCACATATTCGTACCTTATTATTAACATTTTTTTATCGTCAGATGCGCGAACTGGTTGAACGTGGTCATATATATATTGCGCAGCCGCCTCTTTACAAGGTTAAAAAAGGTAAGCAGGAGCGGTATGTAAAGGATGACGATGAGTTAAATGCTTATTTATTACAACAGGCATTAACGGGGTCTAAATTGTTTATTTCAGCAGCAGTTCCAGCAATATCTGATACTGCCCTGGAAGAAATAGCGCGTAGTTTTTTATCGGCAAAAAATATTATTAAACGCTTGAGTCGACGTATCGATAAGCTTATTTTAGAGCAAATAATACAAGTTTGTGGCCTTGATAATGATGATTTCAATAATAATGAACAGTTACAGCAATACTCAGATAAACTGTTGAATTTATTAGATAAATATAAAATATCGGGTATTCAGTTTAGTGCTAAAATTGATAAAGATGAAGATGGTAATCTTTGTTTAATCATTACAAAAAACTTGCATGGTTTAGACCATGAATATGTATTAAATAATACTTTTTTTACTTCTACTGATTATATGCAGCTTGCATTGTTAGGTAATAAACTGGATTCATTATTAGMAGAAGRYGCTTATRTTSAACGTGGTGARAARMMAYWAGCWGTKRMKRAYTTTGNTNRGRTGNATTNGASTGGTTAWTYWCTGAAKCRARRMRWGGWCWAWAYATYCAACGYTATAAAGGWCTSGGTGAGATGAACCCAGATCAGTTATGGGATACAACAATGAATCCTGAAACACGGCGTATGTTACAGGTACGTATTGAAGATGCTGTTGCAGCGGATGAAGTTTTTACTATGTTGATGGGTGATCAGGTAGAACCACGACGTGAATTTATTGAAGCGAATGCACTTACTGCAAGGAATATCGATACTTAATCAATAAAAWATTCTAAATATATTGCTTTAGCCTACTAAGCATTAAGGTTTATTGATAATATTTTATGGTTTTATAAACCATATCGGTTACATGTAAATATATTAAACATAAATTTAGAGATTCCTTAGATTGCATGAAATATAATGATCTGCGTGATTTTATTGCGCAACTGGAAAAAAAAGGATTATTAAAGCGTATCAGTGTTGAGGTTGATCCTTATCTGGAAATTACAGAAATATGTGATCGTACGCTGAAGCAGCAAGGTCCCGCGTTACTCTTTGAAAATGTAAAAAATTCTACGGTACCTGTGTTAGCCAATTTATTTGGTACCACACAACGTGTTGCTATGGGCATGGGTGAAGATTCCATAGATGCATTGCGCGAAGTTGGTAAATTACTCGCTTTTCTTAAAGAGCCTGATCCACCAAAAAGTTTAAAAGATGCCTGGGAAAAAATGCCTGTTTTTAAACAGATATTAAATATGGCGCCAAAACAAATAAAAAAAGCGCCGTGCCAGGAAATTGTATTTGAAAAAGATGAAGTTGATCTAAACACGATCCCCATTCAAACTTGTTGGCCTGGTGATGTTGCGCCATTAATTACCTGGGGATTAGTTGTTACTCGAGGCCCCGAAAAAGAGAGGCTGAACCTGGGTATTTATCGTCAGCAAGTAATAGCAAAGAACAAAGTAATCATGCGTTGGTTAGCTCAGCGTGGAGGCGCACTAGATTTTCGTGAATGGCAGCAACAACACCCCGGTGAACCGTTTCCGATTGCTGTTGCATTAGGTGCCGATCCAGCGACAATGTTGGCGGCAGTAACACCGGTTCCGGATTCATTATCAGAATATGGCTTTGCGGGTTTATTACGAGGTAGCAAAACTGAAGTTGTAAAATGTGGGCTTGATGGATTAGCTAATCTGCAAGTACCCGCATCAGCAGAATATATTTTAGAAGGGTATATTTATCCTGATGATATGGCTGAAGAAGGGCCTTATGGTGATCACACGGGTTATTATAATGAAACCGAAACTTTTCCAGTATTTACAATCGAGCGGATAAGCCATCGAAAAAATCCCATCTACCATAGTACGTATACGGGACGACCACCGGATGAACCTGCTATTTTAGGCGTCGCTTTAAACGAAGTATTTATTCCCATCTTACAAAAACAGTTTCCTGAAATTGTTGATTTTTATTTACCGCCGGAAGGCTGCTCATACCGTGTCGCGGTAGTAAGTATGAAAAAACAATATCCTGGTCATGCAAAACGCGTAATGATGGGTGTATGGTCATTCCTTCGACAGTTTATGTATACTAAATTTATTATTGTTGTTGATGAAGATATAAATACGCGTGATTGGCAAGATGTTATCTGGGCGATGAGTACACGTGTTGATCCCGTTCGAGATTTTACTTTAATTGAAAACACCCCGATTGATTACCTGGACTTTGCTTCACCAGTATCTGGTTTAGGTTCAAAAGTAGGTATCGATGCGACCAATAAATTACCTGGTGAAACGGATAGAGAGTGGGGTACACCCATAAAAATGGACGAACAGGTTAAATTGCGTATCGATGAAATATGGCATGAGCTGGGTATTTAAGTAAGTGTGTAATGAGTATCGATTAAGTTGTTAGATAAATCATTAAAGTAACGCAGTAATTCGAGTTGAGGATAATCCAGAACATATCGAAGGTAAGGTAGCAGGACAACGAATAGTTATTCTGAGTAAATTTGTTAAAAGGTCTAATTAAAATTATTGTTGGTTTTGTATATTAATTAGAAAGTTGTTTATGTAGATAAGTGTAAATACTGGGCCATGTATAATTAAAAGCACGCCTAAAAAAACAAGAGTCATTTATGAGTTTTAAAATACGAGTGCCTGAAAGTGGGCATGAATTTATAGCCGAAGATAATGAAACTATACTGGAAGCCGCATTAAGACAAGGTGTAGGTTTACCCTATGGTTGCAGAAATGGCGCTTGTGGAAAATGTTCTGGCGAGGTTATTACAGGAGAGACCAGGTATGATGTCGACGCTCTGCGTGCTTCTGCGAAGAAAGAGCATGAAGCCGGCAAAACATTGTTTTGTCAGGCATGTGCCATTAGTGATCTTGAGATAAAAGTAAGAGAGATTGTTAAAAGTACCGACATTGAAATAAAAATATTACCGTGTCGTGTAGAAAAAATGGAGTTATTAACACACGATGTTATGAGGCTGTTATTGAAACTACCAGAAACAGAACGATTGCAATTTATGGCAGGTCAATACCTCGAATTTTTGTTGAAAGACAATAAACGCCGAGCATTTTCTATTGCTAATTCTCCACATGATGACTACTATATCGAGTTACATATTCGACATGTTCCTGATGGCCAATTTGGTGATTATGTTTTTGATGGCCTAAAAGAAAAAACTTTAATGCGTATCGAAGGACCACTTGGTAGTTATTTCTTACGAGAAGATAGTGATCGCCCAATAATATTAATGGGTGGGGGTACTGGTTTTGCACCATTAAAAAGTATGTTAGAACATGCCTTTTTTACCAAGATGAAGCGTCCTATTCATCTATTTTGTGGCGCTCGTTCGAAGCGTGATTTATATATGGATGAAATGGTTCAACCATGGCTGACACAGTATGAGGGTTTGAAATACACAGCGGTTTTGTCAGAACCTGAGGAACAAGATAACTGGCAGGGAGAGATAGGGTTTGTCCATGAAAGTGTCGTTAGRCATTATCCAGATTTATCAAATTTTGATGTMTATATAAGTGGCCCGCCACCGATGGTMAAAGCGGGYATGGATACATTTTATGARTGYGGCTTACCAGAATCACARATATTTTCTGACTCWTTTGAATATTCAGATGATGCCTTRAAAGCCATGGGYATACAAAAACCNAAANCATANANTRATTATTTTYCTCCAGGTAAATTGTYTTTAAAYTTCACAATTAAACAACTATTACAAAATCTTCCACAAAAAGGCAGGGTTGAATGGATARGYATACGRCCCGCACGAAGAAAAGTTGTACAGGTTGTTGAATCCGTTAATGTATTAAAAGATGGCTTGCAAGGTGACCATTATGCAGGTCGTAATGGTAATCGCAGCGTTACCTTGATACAGGCTGAGCACCTTCTAGCGATTTCATCTTTACTGCATAAGGCTGAAGTTCAACCAGCCGAACTACGTCGTAACATCGTCGTTAGTGGAATAAATTTATTAGCCTTGAAAGATCGTGAGTTTAAAATTGGCACATCAATATCAAG
>NVSH01000109.1 GCA_002401185.1 Gammaproteobacteria bacterium
GAATGGCGTTTTAACAACAGTGATCCAAAAATTCAATTAAAACAGTTGAATCAGTGGGTTAAGAGAGAAATGGGCTAGTTATCTAGGACAGCCCCTAAAAATTTACTATTACATACAAATATGAATACTGACACTACGACAATAACTGAAAAATCCTCATGGCGTGATTATTATGACCTGTGCAAACCTAAGGTGGTCGCATTATTACTGCTTACCTCTATCGTCGGCGTTGTTCTGGCGAGCCCTCCAGGTGAAATATCTATATTTATTTTAGTCATGTCTACTCTTGGCATCGGCCTTGGTGCTGCTGCGGGCGCTGCTATTAATCAGATCGTAGAAAGAGAGAGCGATGCACGTATGGACAGAACTGAAAATCGTCCTTTACCACAAGGTCGTGTCAGCCAACAACATGCATTTATTTTTGCCATGTTAATGGCTGCGGCTTCAGTCTTCATATTAACGGCCTGGATCAATGTACTGACCGCAGCGTTAACTTTCGCCAGCATGATCGGTTACGCGGTGGTCTATACCATGTATCTAAAGAAGGCCACGCCGCAGAATATCGTTATCGGTGGTCTAGCTGGCGCAGCACCACCACTGCTAGGTTGGGCCTCCGTTACCGGTACAATCGATGCACATGCTCTACTACTGGTTTTGATTATCTATACCTGGACACCGCCGCATTTCTGGGCACTGGCAATCCATCGACGTGACGATTACGCCAAAGTTAATCTACCGATGTTACCGGTTACACACGGTATTGAGTTTACTAAATATTCAATTTTGGGTTATACCATATTAATGTTTATGGTTACACTACTACCCTACCTCGCTTATATGCGTGGCGAGTTTTATTTGGTGTCGGCGGTTATTCTCGGCTTATACTTCTTTTATAAAGTCTTTTTACTGATGTTTAGTTCACGTAAAAATGCGGCAATCATGACTTTTGTTTATTCGATAAATTACCTGATGCTATTATTTATCTCGATGGTTATCGATCATTATTTTTCTAATGAGATAAACCAGTTCTTATGTGGCACTGTTCAATACAATTGTTTTTAACTAAATATATCTAAATAATAATTATGTCGATAAAATCAAAAAGTCTTATTATCACAGTAGCCATTGTTGCCATGTTAGGTGGCTACTGGCTATCATCTATGATACAAAATAACAATGACTTAAACACACAAAGTAGTAAAGAACGAGAACTCGCAGAAGCAAGAGCGAATTATTCTCCTATCCAGGGCAATTTGCTTTCCCCTGCGCGTAAAATTATTGTCCCTTCATTGATAAAAGATAACGGCAATACGTTCACGATTGATGATCTTACAGGTAAATGGCATTTCCTCTTTTTTGGTTACACCCATTGTCCTGACGTTTGTCCAATAACCATGGGTGTTCTAGCTCAGGCTAAAAAGATAGCTACTGTAAACAACTATATGTTTCCTGACGTTGTTTTTGTCTCCGTAGATCCCGAGCGAGATAAGGTTGAAATGTTAACTGAATATGTTCAGTATTTTGATAAAGATTTTATCGGTGTTACTGGTGATGAAAAGTTGATCAAAGCTTTTACTCTACAGATGAGTGTGGTGTATTTAAAAGTACAAGAAGAAGGTTCTTCTACAAATAGCTACTTGGTCGATCACAGTGCAGCGCTTTTACTGCTTAACCCCGAAGGTAAGCTCGTGGCGTACTTTAACCCGCCACACAATGCACAAACTATTCTGAAAGATTTCCAGACGATGGTTAATCTAGGTAATTAGTCCGATTTATCCGACAGTCAATGTATTTTTGATCAACCGAAAGGTTCGTTTAGCTCTATTATGGAGCATCATCAACAAACGTTTCTTTTGCTACGATCAGAAAATCTTGCTTGTTAATTTTCATCACCATCAACGTACTACTTGCGATATATATTGAAGAGTAGGTTCCGACGATAACACCCACGATTAATGCAGTGGCAAAGCCATGGATTATTTCACCACCTAAAAAGAACAGTGCGAATAAGACTAACAAAGTAGTTAAAGACGTTACCAATGTGCGTGATAAAGTCTGGTTGATAGAAATATTCAATATGTCTTCCGACGATGTTTTTCTGACATTCCTGAAAGTTTCACGGATGCGGTCGAGTACCACAACGGTATCATTTAATGAGTAACCRATAACCGCCAGTATCGASGCCAGTACRGTCAGRTCGAATTCCATYTGYAAYARTGAAAAGACACCAACRGTAATMACCACRTCATGWATYARGGCAAGGATRGCRCCGACRGCYGATTTAAATTGAAAACGAAAACTGATGTATATCAGTATGCCACCGAGAGCGACTAATAACGCAATACCACCGTCGTCACGTAATTCATCGCCCACTTGTGGGCCAACAAATTCGACGCGACGCATACTAACTTCCTGCGTTGAAGTCGTTTTTAATACTTCTAAAATATTGTCGCCAATGGTTGCTTTATTGATATCCGTACGTGGTGCGATTCTTACGATGATGTCTTTTGATGAGCCAAAATTTTGTACCTGTGCATCTTTAAATTCTGCTGCACTTAATGCGTTTCTAATCTTTTCGATATCAGCATCATCCTGGTAACCTACTTCGATCAGATAACCGCCGGTAAAATCGATACCAAGATTTAAACCTTTTGTTGCAAGACTTGCCAAGGATATGATGATTAAAATCGCTGAAAAAACCATTGCTGATTTTCTTTTATTCATGAAGTTAATTAATGTTTTGTTTTCTTTTTTTATTTGTGACATGTCACTTACCTGAAATTTTTGTAAAGGTTGTTATATCGACAATTTTTTGATGTCGTGATTACCGTAACGCAGATTTACAATCGCTCGCGTACCGACGATAGCGGTAAACATCGAGGTTATGATGCCTATACATAAAGTGATAGCGAATCCTTTAACCGGGCCTGTGCCAAGGGTGAATAATACGATTGCTGCCAGTAAAGTTGTTACGTTGGCATCGGTAATAGTGCTGAACGCTTTCTCATAACCCGAGTGAATGCTCGCCTGTGGTGAATTACCATTTCGTATCTCTTCTTTAATACGTTCAAAAATTAGTACGTTGGCATCGACAGCCATGCCGACGGTTAACACGATGCCGGCGATACCTGGTAGCGTTAGCGTAGCTTGTAATAACGAAAGTACGGCAATGATGATTACCAGGTTTGCCGTTAGAGCAACATTGGCGATGAGTCCGAAGCCTTTATAATAAACCGCCATGAAAATTAACACGAGACAAAAGCCGATAACAACGGACATAAATCCTTTTTCGATGTTGTCTTTACCAAGACTAGGTCCTACAGTACGTTCTTCGATGATTTCGACTGGGGCACGTAGTGAGCCGGCACGAAGTAATAAGGCAAGGTCACGCGCTTCCTGTGATTCCAGCCCGGTAATTTGAAAACGGTTACTGAATTGTCCACGAATGGTTGCGACATTGATAACTTCTTTTGTGGTGGTGCGATGTTTTGTTATCGTGTCACCCTTTTTCTTTGTTTCTATTTTGTTTTCGATAAAAATCACGCCCATCGGGTTACCGATGTTATCGCGCGTGGTTTCTCCCATTTTATTGGCACCTTTACTGTTCAGGCGGATAGATACAGCAGGCGATCCATTTTGGCTGTCGATGGTTGATGCAGCATCTACAATCTGGTCGCCGGTAATAATGACACGACGGCTTAATAGTACAGGGTCACCATTACGTTCGTAATATAACGTCGAGTTAAGCGGTGTACGCCCCGTTTTTGCTGCCTGTACCCATTCAGCACGGCTGCCTTCAGCCATCCTGAACTCAAGTGTTGCTGTAGCACCGAGTATTTTTTTGGCACCGGTTGTGTCCTGGATTCCGGGCAATTGTACGACGATACGTGAACTGCCTTGTTGTTGTATAACAGGCTCAGCAACGCCGAGTTCATTGACTCGGTTACGTAACGTTATAATGTTTTGTTGCAGTGCAGATTTTTTTTCTTTTCTTATTGCGTCATCGTTTAGAGTAGCACTTATCGTTAGGGTCTCTTCGTTGTTTATGAACTGTAAATCACCAAACTGTCGAGGTAATTCTTCAGAGGCTTGTTGAAGGTGGGCTAGTTCACGAAAATTGATGTGCAATCCCTGATCATCACGACGAACACCTCGGTAGCGAATTTTTTCTTCGCGTAGATAACTACGAATATCCGATAGCAGGCTTTCTTCCAGACGTTTGATGGCAGCAACCATGTCCACTTCCATAAGAAAATGCACACCACCACGTAAATCAAGACCGAGATACATCGGCGCTGCATTCAGCGCCCTAAGCCAGTCAGGTGTTGCAGGTGCAAGATTAAGTGCAATTAAATACTGCTTTCCCAAGGCTTGTTTTAATGCTTCTGCAGCAATTAACTGCGCTTGCGTATCATCAAAACGGATAAGCAAACGCCCCTGTGCTAACTCGGTAGACTTGATAGTTATGCCTTTTTGTTTAATCGCTTGCACGACAGCCAGTTTGTCTTCTTCAACTAATGATTTGGTACGATGACTGACCTGAACAGCAGGGTCTTCGCCAAATAAATTAGGTAAGGCATAGATGCTGGCGAAAAACAGTACAACAGCGAGTAGGATATATTTCCACAGAGGATATTGATTCAGCATGGCTGAGTGTTTCCAGTTTAATTATTATTGATTTCTTTTATTATTATTTAAGCGTATCTGTATAGTGCAAAATTTATACGACGAAATGCATTAAAAGTACTGCTTATTTATAGCAGCTTATTTTTAATAAAGACCGAGAGTTTAATTAAGGTCTTTAATCGTACCCTTGGGCATAATCGTTTGTATAGCTGACCTTTGTATCTTTAACGAAATATTTTTTGCGATTTCAAGGGTAATGAAGTCATCCTGGATCGCCGTGATTTTTCCTAAGATACCGCCAGAAGTTAATACTTCTTCACCTTTTTGTAGATCACTGACCATTTGTTTATGTTCTTTCTGACGTTTACTCTGAGGACGAATAAGAAAAAAATAAAATAATACCACCAGTCCGACAGGTAATAGTAGTGATGTTAGTGGATTGGGTGATGATGCAGCTGCGCCAGCGTCTGCTATCGCGTCAGATATGAAAAAACTCATGTAAAACCTCTGTTATTAAAAGTAGTCTTTTTTAAGACCTGTTTATTACTAAAAAATTGACACTAAATTGCAGCCATTAATGGCGCGACATTATGCCATAGATGGATGGATAACTCTCTTTAATTCTTAACCTTGGCGCGTACTGCCAAACACATTTAGCTGTAGTTCTGCCACCAAAAAAATGACTTTCCTGAGTTAAGGTTATATTTAGTCTTTCGAGTCTCATTTAGGCTTCAATGCCGTTAGCTGTTGCACGGTAATAATCATCTGAAAATTGATCAAAACGATCCTCGTCGATAGCGTTGCGAATATCACGCATTAGTTGTTGGTAATAATATAAATTATGGATAGTATTTAATCGAGAACCTAGAATTTCACCGCATTTATCCAGGTGACGAAGGTAAGAACGTGAATAATTCTGGCAGGTGTAGCACTGGCAGTGCGCATCTAAAGGTCGTGTATCGTCCTGATAACGGCTATTTCTGATTTTTAAAATACCCTGGTTGGTATAAAGGAAACCGGTGCGAGCATGTCGTGTGGGTATAACGCAGTCAAACATATCGATACCACGTCTAACA
>NVSH01000110.1 GCA_002401185.1 Gammaproteobacteria bacterium
TGTCCGGCACGATTTAGATGTCCATAACAACGGACTCATTGGATCACCAACAGTTGTTTCATCCAAGATTTTCTTTAAGTGCACCCGAAGTTTCGTAATAACCTGCGCGGTAACCGATGCCAAGTGATTCGGAAACCGAGATCTGTACATGATCTATATAGTTACGATTCCAGAGCGGTTCGAGCACTGCGTTAGCAAAACGAAACACCATAAGATTTTGAACTGACTCTTTACCCAGGTAATGATCTATACGATAGATCTGAGATTCATCAAAATAGTTTTGCAGGCTTTGGTTTAAACCTTGTGCACTTTCTAGATTCATGCCGAAGGGTTTTTCAACAACAATACGTCGAAATCCGGCAGTTTCATCTGCAAGCCCAGCTTGTTTCAAATTTTTTGCAACACACTCATACCACTCAGGAGGAATCGCCAGATAAAACAGTGCATTACTTTTGCCATTCATCTCACGCAAAACGTCTGCAAGCTTTTTATACAATGCAGGGTCTGTCAGATCGCCCGTCACTAATTCAAGCTTAGCGGCAATTCGCTGCCACGATCGTGGATTCAATATCGCATCGGGAAAATATTGTAACAACTGATCGTGCACGTAATTAATCCAGCCCGATTTAGACCAGTCGGCTCTTATCACACCAATGATGCGTGAATGCGGGCCAAGTAAATTCCAACGATGCATATGCGCCAGTGCTGGCAACAATTTTCGTTTGGTTAAATCACCCGTAGCGCCAAATATTACGATATTGGCAGGCTCGGCCTGCTCACTACCAATTATAGAAGCAAATTTTCCTTCATAGGTTTTGCTTTCTGACATCAGACATCTTCCTTGTTTTTATCACTATCACTGTCCGCAGCCTTAATGGCATGTCCACCAAAACCTGCACGTTGCGCATTGACGATCTTGCCAGCGAAAGAATTTTTCTGACGGCTACGAAAACGCATCTGCAGCGCAAGGGTTAATACTGGTGTAGGCACACCCAGGTCGATAGACTCTTTTACCGTCCAGCGACCTTCGCCAGAATCATCCATCCAGTCTGATAAGGTTGAAAGATCAGCATTCTGCTCTAACGCATCACCTGTCAGATCCAGTAGCCATGAGCTGACAACCGAACCATGTTGCCAAACACGTGAGATCTGAAGCATATCCAGATCAAATTCTGTTTTCGCCTGCATCATTTCATAACCTTCGGCAAAGGCTTGCATCATGCCGTATTCGATGCCGTTATGTACCATTTTGACAAAATGGCCAGAACCAACAGGCCCCATATGCCCCCAACCTTTACCGTCATTCGACGCTAAGGTTGTCAACGCAGGTGCGATCAGATCAATCGCCGGTTTTTCACCGCCTATCATCAATGAGTAGCCGTTTGCCAAACCCCAAACACCACCGGATGTACCACAGTCAGCAAACAGCACGCCTTTTTCTGCTAACGCATGACCACGACGCTGGCCTTCTTTATAATTAGAGTTACCCCCATCAATAATAAGATCACCTGCTTCAAGACCTGCATGTTCAAGTGACTCAATGGTATCGTCAACATACTGATGTGGCACCATTACCCAAATAACGCGTGGCGCCTCAAGTTTGGCAATGACATCCGTCAGTTCCAATGCTGCGGTTACCGAATCATACTCGGCTGAAAGTGCTTCGCCAGGAGCGATATCAATATCATAGACAACAACGTCGTGCCCACCCTGAGCCAAACGTTTAACCATATTACCGCCCATGCGGCCCAATCCAATCATTGCTAAATTCATGTGATGCCCTCCTTAAGAACATTGATGCAGGGAATATAATATCCCCACAAGTAGTCACTACCTTGCATGCGTCATAATTTTCCAACACTTGCGGCCGTTAATATAAAAACCGGTGAAAGCCTAACTGTGGTCACGGGAATAGAACAAGATCTCACACCGAAGTGAAGGCAATGGCAAAGACTGGCGCGCATTCTATCTCATATCTATAAATGGATACAGATAAGGCTACCTGTAAATACAGAATATATTATTACTTATCACGTGACTGTTGCCCGCTTAAACCATCTTTTGCGCTATAGCGGCAGCGCCAAAAATGCCTGCATTATCATCCAGCGCAGAACGTAATACTTTTACTTTACCTTTCAATGGCGCAATGAGCTCTGTGTCGAGCGAGCTTACGATGGCTGGATACAATATTTGCCAGGCACCTGTTAAACCACCGCTGATAGTCACTGTTTTTATATCGAGCAATTTAATACTTTGGGCTATTGCGACACCCAGATAATACCCTGCACTTTCAAAAACATTAATAGCATCACGCTCATTCTTACACGCTCTATCATATACCTGCTTAGCATCTACCCGAATACCCGAAACCTCAAAGTATTTTGTAGCGATGGCTGTCGCAGACGCATAAGCTTCGACACAACCACTACCGCCACAGCCACAAGATCGAGCAGCGTTATCATATGCGACACGCAGATGCCCTAACTCCATCGCCATGCCATTTTCACCTGTATAAGGCATGTTATTTAATATCAGACCACCACCGATACCGGTGCCAAGTGTGACGTGCAATAAATTAGTCGAGCCTTTACCAGCACCGTATGTATGCTCACCTACTGCTGCACACAAAGCGTCATTTTGAAGATGTACCGGTAGGTTCAATTCAATGCTTAACCTTTTTGCTAATTCAACATTATGCAAATTTGGCAGATTGGGTGATGCCACAAGCAAACCTGTATCCCCCATAAAAAACCCAGGGAAACCCATGCCAATGGCTTTTATGGATGTTTCGTTTTTTAAGATGCCGAAAAAAAAAGCAGCCAACCGTTCCACCAGGTCATCCTCTGAAAGGTTTTTATCACCCAGATCGATTTGCGAACGCACACATTGTTTTATCTGACCCTGCTCAGTGACCACCGACGCACGTATATTTGTGCCACCTATATCTGCGGCAAGAACTTTGATCATGTCGACAATAAACTTTCGTACAAACTTGCATACGCTCTGGCTGAAACATCCCATGATGAATCACGCTTGAGTGCATGGGATCGCATACGAGACCAGACGCTCGGTTTATGAAACAATTCAACAGCCTGTTCAACGGCCTGGTCAAATGCTGCAGCTGTGGCATCTGTAAAATGAATGCCTGTCGCTTCAGTTTTGGAATGATTGTAATCAGTGACTGTATCTCGCAAACCACCCGTGGCCCGCACCACCGGAACGGTACCGTAACGCATGGCCATCAACTGGCCAAGTCCACAAGGCTCGAAACGTGAAGGCATGAGAAATATATCGCCACCTGCGTAAATCTTTCTAGCTAATGACTCATTAAAGCCTTTATAAAAAAACAGCTTCCGGGGATGCTTTAGCACCAACTGTTGAAGTTGTTCTTCATCTTGTGTATCACCGGAACCGAGTACTACCAACTGGTATCCACGCTTCATCCACGCTTCGATATTAGCGATAAGTAAGTCGATACCTTTTTGTTCGGCTAGACGAGAGATGATGGTCAACATCGGTGTATCCGCAGAAATGTCAAAACCACAGCGTTCCTGTAAATCTTCTTTGCAACGTTTTTTACCGGCTATTTTTCCAGGGCCATAATTTTCTACAATATTGCTGTCCGTAAGTGGATTCCAGTCATCGATATTAATACCATTAACAATGCCACTAAGTTTAGAGGCATGGATACCAAGAAACCCTTCCAGTGAACTGCCGTATTCGGAGGTTAATATTTCTTCGGCATAGGATGGACTGACAGTCGTGATAGCATCACAAGATTCAACAGCGGCTTTCATGCAATTGATTTGGCCATGGAATTCGAAACCATCCGGATTAAAATGATGTGACGGTATGCCCAGGCGATGTATCCAGTCTGCTGGAAAAATTCCCTGGTAAGCCAGGTTATGAATGGTATAAACCGTTCGAGCCTGCGCGATTTTCGCATGATGATAGTATTGGGTTTTCAACAGTAAGGGAATCATGCCTGTCTGCCAGTCATGACAATGAATGATGTCGGTATTACCAGGAAGCAAAGCTACAGCTTCCAGTGCAACACGATTAAACAATAAAAAACGCAATAAATTATCTTCGTATGCACCACCCGGCGGACCGTAAATTCCTTCTCGGGCATACAGGTCGTCCTGCTCGACAAGGATAAAGTCCAGGCCTTCAACCGTCGCTTTATGTAACGGACAATGACGTTGCTGACCATCCGCCCACATCTCAACTTCTAACTTCGTTGCTCGTGTTTCAATACCTGCATCACTCAAGTGCTTACGATAAAAAGGCATAATGACAGTTACCCGATGCCCTAGTTTTTTTAATGCATGTGGAAGTGAACCGACCACATCAGCTAGACCACCTGTCTTCGCCAACGGGGCCGCTTCAGAAGCAATAAATACAATGCTAAGTTTTGCCATTAAAACCTTCCTGACTAGTCGTAGAGTTAAATAAAAATGCAAAGGACACTGGAAATTTTCTCAAATATCTGAGATATTACACCATTCATTTTTGCAATGTAAAAAAAGGGTTTTCAAATGTCCACATTGACACAATTACCAGCTTGGAAAGCATTAGAGTCACACTATGAAGCAATAGCTGACACGCATATGCGAAATCTTTTTCAACAAGACAGTGAGCGCTTTAACAAATTTTCTCTGCGTTTTAATGACATCTTACTAGATTACTCCAAGAATAGAATCACTGAAGAAACCAAAAAACTACTTATCGATCTTGCTAAGGAAGTCAACCTGAAATCGGCCATCGAAAAAATGTTTTCTGGTGAAAAAATCAATAACACAGAAGACAGAGCTGTNTKAYANNYATTRCGCYSCGTAACCGATCCAACAGACCTATCATGGTAGACGGTGAGGATGTAATGCCTGACATCAATAGTGTGTTAGAACGGATGCGAAAGTTTACCGATAAGGTACGTAACGGACAGTGGTTAGGTTGTACTGGAAAACAGATTACCGACATCGTCAATATCGGCATCGGCGGTTCGGACCTCGGTCCAGTAATGGTCTGTGACGCCTTAAAACCTTTTGCCCAGGAAGGACTGAATATTCATTTCGTATCCAATGTCGATGGAACTCAGATTGTCGAAACCTTAAAAAGTTTGTCACGTGAGACGACCTTGTTTGTTATCGCCTCCAAAACATTTACTACACAGGAGACCCTGGCCAATGCCAAGACTGCACGCGACTGGTTCTTAACACGTGGCGGCACTAAAGCTGCTGTGTCAAAACATTTTGTCGCAGTGTCGACCAATGCAAGGTTAGTAAAAAACTTTGGCATCGATACTGACCATATGTTTGAGTTCTGGGACTGGGTCGGCGGCCGTTATTCACTGTGGGGCGCGGTCGGTCTCTCCATCGCACTCTATGTCGG